>DMZE01000139.1 GCA_003492055.1 Cellvibrionales bacterium | reverse complement strand
ACCTTGAATTTAAAACTATAAAAACATAAGTAAAAAACCAGAATATAACGACACGATTAAGTAAACATTAAAAACACAAAAAAAGCCGATGACGCTAATCATCGGCTTCTTATCTATCAACCAGCAATAAAAAAACTATTGACTAAAAATCGACTCACTCGACAAACCTTCATTACGCATAATTTCTTTTAACCGTCGCAATGCCTCAACCTGAATCTGCCTAACGCGCTCACGCGTCAAACCAATTTCAGCACCTACCTGCTCAAGGGTCGCCGACTCATGACCACGCAAACCAAAGCGACGCATAATTACCTCACGTTGCTTCTCAGACAAATCATCCAACCAATCATTAATGCTGGCACGCATATTATTGTCTTGTAATAACTCAGCCGGATCCGACACCTTAGTATCTGCAACCGTCTCGACCACAGTACGCTCTGAATCATGCCCCAACGGCGCATCAATTGACGTAACACGCTCATTAAGCTTTAACATGCGTTTAACGTCAGCTACGGGCTTCTCAAGCAGTTCGGCAATTTCTTCTGCAGTTGGCTCGTGATCAAGCTTCTGGCTTAACTCACGCGCTGCACGTAAATAGACATTTAATTCTTTAACCACATGAATCGGCAGACGAATAGTACGCGTCTGATTCATAATCGCACGCTCTATGGTCTGACGAATCCACCATGTTGCGTAAGTAGAAAAACGGAAACCGCGATCAGGATCAAATTTCTCAACCGCACGGATTAAACCTAAATTGCCCTCTTCTATTAAGTCCAATAAGGTTAAACCGCGATTTAAATAACGACGTGAAATCTTAACCACTAAACGCAAGTTAGATTCAATCATGCGCTTACGACCAGCTTCATCACCCGATAAAGCTAAACGCGCATAATGCTTTTCTTCATCTGCCGATAACAACGGCGAAAAGCCAATCTCATTAAGGTACATTTGCGTCGCATCAAGCGACTTATGTGAGCGCTCAGCCGTTTTTCTTCGGCCATCCATATCACCAGCAATATCTTTAAAGTCTTTACCTTCAACTTCAGGACTTTTATCAGCACTACTTGCAGTGCTGTCTTTTGCTTCTATCTTTTGGTCCGCATTCGCGATCATCGGAAGTGCCCCTTTAGGATAATGCTTTAATTTTTTGTTGCTGCTTTAACGTTCAATTAAATCGCTTATTTCTTTTTCGGTAATAAGCTTATCGGGTTAAGCGGCACACCCTTCTTTCTAATTTCAAAGTGTAAATGCTCAAACGTCGTACCACTCTTTCCCATTTCGGCAATTTGCTGCCCAACTTTAACTTTATCGCCTTCGTTTACCAACAATTGACTGTTATGGGCATAAGCACTTAAATACGTTTCATTATGCTTAACAATTAACAACTTTCCGTAAGCGGGTAAACCAGCTCCAGCGTACACCACAATGCCGGTGTTAGCCGCGTAAATGGATTGCCCTCGTTTACCACGAATATCCAAACCTTTGTGCAGCGCACTACTCTTAGTGGAGTAACGTCGACTAACAGCACCCTTAGCAGGCCATTGCCAAGCTGCAAACCCATCAAAGCGTTTAGGTTCAACCGGTCGCAATTTTCTCGGTGTTTTCGTTTTTGCCGAAACCGAAGGTTGTCTAGCAACCACCGGCGTTCGAGCTTTTGGTATCGTTGTTAATATCAACGTTAACTGCTGCCCGACATTAAGCCGATACGGTGCGCGAATACCATTTGCGCGTGCTAATCGCTCGTGATCCATATTGTAGCGCCAAGCAATAGCATACAATGTTTCACCAGGGCTAACCCAATGACTGTTAATCTTTTCCGTTGGCGGCTGCGCACGTTCAACCACCATAACGTGCGCTGAATCGGCGCAAGCAAGTAAAATAAACGGCAGTGCCATAAAGCCCACACCGCGTATTACATACCTCAGTCTTTTAACAGCACCGTCATTGTGACTCAACATCGCTTAAAATCTTTTTTAGAAACTTCGTCTAATATAATGATTTTAAAGCCATTTAAAACGAATTCATTGACTAAATGTGCACTATTTCTCTATATGAAGCGCTATTTTTTCCAAAAACAGTGAGAAGCAGCAGTTAAAATGAGCAACTAAGATATAACATTGATTGTATTCACAACCTAGGCCACTTCACAGATAACCCTACTATGTTAAGAATTTCCCTATGTTAAGAAACCTTTATGACTGGGTACTGACCCTCGCTGAACATCGCTATGCATCGCTGGCATTGTTTGTCATGGCATTTGCCGAAGCGTCTTTTTTTCCAATTCCACCCGACGTCTTACTATTGGCGATGGCTATGGGGGCTCCTAACAAAGCATTACAGTTTGCCGTTATTTGCACCATCGGCTCGGTCTTAGGTGGTATGGCGGGATATGTCATGGGCTGGGGATTATGGGGCGCACTCGATAGCTTCTTCTACCAATACATTCCCGGCTTTAACGAGGTCTTATTTTTAAAACTGGCTAACTCTTTTGCAGATAATACCTTTGAGGCTATTTTTATCGCTGGTTTTTCACCCGTTCCCTTTAAAGTATTTACGGTTGCGGCAGGCGCGGCATTGGTGCCATTTGGTATTTTTGTATTAGGTGCAGCAACCAGTCGCGCACTTCGCTATGGCCTATTGGCGTTGTTGATAATGTGGTTTGGGCCCACAATAAAAGTATGGATTGATAAGTATTTTAATTTACTGACTATTGTTGCAACGGTATTACTGGTTGGTGGCTTTGCATTAATAAGCTATCTGCACTAAGCAAAAAAATAGCTCAATAGATAAAACACTTATCTTATTGAGCTATATTTTGATCTTATTTTTTCTCTATGCTTGTTTATCTATACGCTTAGCTACCGATACGCTTATTTCTTGGAATGATGCTTAATCAGTCGACGACGTTTACTCACTTGTCGCTCGGTTAGCTTATTCTTTCTACCGGCATAGGGGTTATCACCGGTGCGGTACTCAATACGAATCGGTGTACCGTAAAGACTTAACTTGCGTCTAAAGGTTTTTTCTAAATAGCGCGTGTAGTGCTTAGGTACTGACGACGTCTGATTACCATGAATAATAATAATCGGTGGATTCTGACCACCAGCATGCGCATAACGTAACTTAATTCGACGTCCTGCCACTAACGGAGGCGAATGATCAAATACCGCTTTCTCTAAAATGCGGGTTAATTCGTTGGTCGAGAGCTTTTGCGTGGCAGCTTCATAAGCAATATCCACTGACTGATAAAGCTCGCCTACACCGGTGCCATGCAAGGCTGAAATAAAACGGATTTCTGCAAAATCATTAAACGCCAAGCGACGCTCTATGGTTTCTTTAATATCACTTTTGTGTTCGTTATCGAGACCATCCCATTTATTAATAGCGATTACCAGCGCACGGCCAGCATTCACAATATGACTCATTAAATGCAGATCTTGATCAACCAAACCTTCTTGTGCATCAATCACGAGCACCGTCACTTGCGCATCGGCAATGGCTTGCAAGGTTTTTAGAATTGAGAATTTTTCAACGGCTTCATCAATGTTTTTACGTCGGCGAACACCGGCAGTATCAATCAACATATACGGCTTACTTTCACCGCTTTTATCAATCCGTTCGTAATCAATATAAATACTGTCGCGGGTAGTACCCGGGTGATCAAACACCACCACTCTGTCTTCACCTAGCATGCGGTTAACCAAGGTGGATTTGCCGACATTAGGACGACCAATAATCGCTATACGCGTGCCACGATACTTGCCAATATCTTCTTTGCCGCTGTCTTCAGGAAAGCGCGAAGATAAATCATCAACGAGCTGTTTAACGCCACGACCATGCGTAGCCGTAACAGGAAAAATACGATCGACACCTAAAGAATAAAATTCACCGGCAGCATTTTCATCCATGCCATCAATTTTATTGGCGACTAAAACAAAAGGCTTACCACGGCGACGAATTTCTCTAACAATCGATTCATCAGCAGGCATTAACCCTGCCTTAGCATCCACCAACAACACGACCTCATCGGCCTCATCAATAGCAGCTAATGATTGCTGCGCCATAGCTTCATCAATGCCGATATCCAGCCCGCTAAGGCCGCCAGTATCAATAACAATAAAGCGCGTTTCTTCTACTAAGGCTTCGCCATATTTACGATCACGCGTTAATCCTTCGTAATCGGCAACGAGCGCATCTCGGCTGCGAGTGAGCCGGTTAAAAAGAGTCGACTTGCCGACATTGGGCCGGCCGACAAGGGCAATAACGGGTAACATAACGTTGCCTGAAGTGTAGTAGATCAAGGCCTAAAAACGATAACGGTCTATCGCTGTAGTTAGCCTTTTATTGTTAAAGGTCTTGGCATGAATAAGTCATACCAACTATTTTATAATGCTATTTTGAAACGATATTCTCAAGTGTATAGGCAGCCAACTTACCTTTGTTCGAGTAGACATAAAGTAAGTTATCAACGACACGCATAGGCGCTCTTACACCTGAACCATCAATTTTTGTACGACCAATAATAGTGCCGTCTATTTGCGACATGACATGAACATAGCCATCAAAATCAGCTACCACTAGAAAGCCACCAAAGACAACCGGCGCACTTAACTGTCGATTTAATAAGGCTGATTGCTCCCAACGCTGTTCGCCCGACTCTGCATCTATAGCAAAAAGTCGACCTTTTTCGTTGACTGCATAAATATTTTTAAAGCCTTCAGCCACTTCGCGATAACTGGAAATATCGAAGCGCCACAAGGGTCGCCCATCACGCTTTAAAAAGGCAAATAAATAACCATTAAAGCTAGCAGCATATACTCGGCTAGAAGAGACTAATGGCGAAGCGTCGACATCAACAATGCGATCAATTTCTGACTGGCCTTTGGCAATCGCTACCGGCTTATCCCAAATAAGATTACCGTTAGTAATATCAATAGCGACTAATTTACCCGTGGCAAAACCGGTATAGGCAATACCGTTTTCAATAACGGGTGTTGCCGTGCCTCTTAATGTGAGTACTGGTGTATCACTAGTATAAACCCATAGCTGCTCGCCGCTGTCGGCACTCAGGCCAATTAAACGACCATCATAGGTTTGTACAATGGCGATTCCGCGACTCGCTTGTGGTGCCGCTAATACTTCACCGCGAACATCTTTACGCCACTGTTCCGAGCCATCATCACTATTGAGAGCAATGACAACACCGTTAGCCGTCGCCACAAGAACCAAAGACTCACCAACACCAACACCGGCTGATAATGGTTCTAACTTTTGGCGCCAAGTTAGACCACCCTGCAAACCGTAGCGAGATAGCTGCCCTTTAATATTAGCAACATAGACGCTGTCGCTATCAAAACCTAAGGCAAGACGATCATAGCGCTTACCCTGACCTGGCCCTATACTCGCCGACCATTGCGATTTAAGTTTCGTTTTAGCTTCAAACTTCTCTAAGGGAACAGGCTTACTTAACTCATCGTCGCCATCTTTTGAGCCGCAAGCAGAAATGGATAACAGCACCATTAGCGCACAAAAAACCATAGCGATTCGAGAGGTCACTTTGGAAGTCACTTTGGAAGTCACTTTAAAAGACAAAGCAACATGAGAAAATAATAATAAAGACTGCGGCAACGTTTTAACCCTCTTGACAGGAAGTCGTACAAAATTAGTCTGAAATTATAAAAAACTTTTAGCG
>DMZE01000278.1 GCA_003492055.1 Cellvibrionales bacterium | reverse complement strand
CGTGCAAATATTTGATACATGGGGCGGTGTATTAAGTGATTCTGCCTATCTTGAGTTTTCTTTGCGTTACACGAAAAAAATTATTAGCCAGTTAAATGTTGAGCATGACGACGGCACTGTTGTGCCAGTAATCGCATTTACTAAAGGCGGTGCGCCTTGGTTAGATGCAATGAGTCATTGCGGTAGTGATGCCTTAGGTTTGGATTGGTCAGTCAATATTGGTGAAGTGCGAAATCAGATTGGTGAGCGAGTAGCGTTGCAGGGTAATATGGATCCAGCCATTTTACGCGCACCGATATCTACGATTGAAGCCGAAGTGCAAAGAATTCTTGCTTCTTTTGGGCATCACTCAAATAACAGCGGCCATATTTTTAATTTGGGCCATGGCATTACACCCGATATAGATCCTGAACATGCAGGCGCTTTTATTGCCGCGGTAAAACAGTATTCACCTCAATACCATCAATAATTTAAGTGCATGTCTGACATTCAACTCGCGTCTGGCAAGAAATTCGCATCTAATATTAAAATCGTGAATCGGCAATTAACTTAATTGCTGATTCATAGACAGTGAAGGCATATCTTCATTCGGTGTGCCAACCACTTTGGCCGGTACGCCGGCTACCGCTGAGTGCGCTGGTACATCATTGAGAACAACACTACCTGCACAAACCTGTGCGCCTTCACCGATATTGATATTGCCAAGAATTTTACTACCTGCGCCAATTAATACACCATCTTCTATTTTGGGATGGCGATCACGGGTTTCTTTACCGGTGCCGCCTAGCGTTACCGATTGCATAATCGAAACATTGTTACCTACGACGCTCGTCTCACCAATCACAATGCCGGTGGCATGATCTAGCATAAGGCCATATCCGATTTTAGCGGCAGGATGAATGTCGACGCCAAAGCAGTTGGATATGCGGCTTTGTAAAAACTGCGCTAACTCATTTCTATTTTGCTTCCAAAGCCAATGAGCAACACGGTAGGATTGCAGTGCGTGATAACCTTTGTAATATAAAAAGGGCGTGCCGCATTCGCCACAGGCAGAATCACGGTCACGAATCGCGGCGATATCATTAATAGCGGCATCAATAATATGACAATCTTGCGCAAAGCTTTCATTAATAACTTCTCGTAAAGACAGTGCTGAAGCGGTAGCCGAGCTGAGTAGATTGGATAAATGAAAAGCCAGTGATGAAGCAAAGTTGTCGTGATTCAAAATGGTGGTGTGTAAGAAGCTAGTAAGAATAGGCTCATTAGCGGCTTCTTTGCTGGCTTCTGTGCGTATGCAATCCCATATTTCTTTTTTTAAGATGCTCATGTCTTTATCAGACGAAAGGTTCTGTTTGGGCATAATAATAAAATCTCCGAAAACGGCTGAATCACAAGAGAAAGAGTCTGGTCGTCCGGCTAGGCTCTGTCAATATCTAGATTGGCGTTTAATTGCCAAAGTGTTTGCTCACTGCTGTGGTACTTGGCTTCAAAGTCAGAAATATAGTTTTCTGCTGTGACTTCAAGTGGCTGCACCGTGGCGGCATATTTAACCAGTGCGAGCGCCATAGCAAACTCCTCAAGATACGTTGGCCAGTTGCTGCGCAGTTCAATTTTACCGCCAAGCGCGAGTATTTCTCCGAATACCGGTGAGCCATGCCAGCGGCGCTTAAGGTGATGTTTTTTGGGCCAAGGGTTCGGGTAAAGAATAAAATGATGCTGCAGCTTTATTTTGTCGTTAGCTGCGAGTCGCCAAAAATCGATAAGATCAGCTCTTATATGGCAGTAATTTTTTGTTTTTTCCGTTGGCGAGTTATCCGCTGCCAATTTGTTAATTCTATGGAGGGATTTGTCGATGCCAATAATAAAAGCGTTAGGATATTTTTTTGCCAAATTCAGTGTGCTTTTGCCGTTGCCGCAGCCAGAATCAAAAATTATATGCGGTTTATTGATCTGTGATATGGCATATTGATAGGCGTCGATATTATGCTGAGCAATAGGTCGTTTAAATTCAGTTTCTAGGTGTTTAGTGACCACATCAGCAAGATTGTCGTGTTCGGCCGCTTGGTTGCTAACTACGCTGCGCGACTTAGATAAAGGCGATTTAGATAAGGTCGGCTGTGATAGTGGTATATCTGATTTCATAAAGTTGGACTAATAGGTTCTGAACGAATAAAGACATGGTATAACGTCATCTGTTTATTATCATCTTTTGAAGCGTGTTTAATAAAATATACCAATGCCTGTTGCCTTTTTTTTATCGATATCAATATCAATGAATATTGACTTATAAGAATAGAGAGACAAAGTGATGCAAAAAGATTGTCGCCCTTATTGGGTAAAAAAAACCTATTTAACACTGCGCAGTTGGTATGTTGAAAATTATTTACGGCCGAATTTTTCTTCAATGGGTGAATATGGAACGTTTATGGGACCATGGTATATCAATGTCAGTGGTGACGATATATCGCTAGGCCAATGCGCCACCATTGTTGCTGAAACAGACCGTCATGTTTCACTGGGTATTTGGGGTGCAACACCCGGTGAAGGAAAAATAGCGATAGGTGATTATGTGATGATTTCGCCAGGGGTTCGCATTAGTGCAGCCGAGAGTATTACCATTGGCGATAGTTGCATGATAGCCAATGGCGCTTATATTACGGATTCGGATTGGCACGGAATTTATGATCGCGTCTCGCATACTCAAGTCAGCAAGCCGGTAACTATTGCTGATAATGTTTGGATTGGTGATCATGCCACTGTTTTAAAAGGCGTGACTATTGGTGAAAATAGTGTGGTGGCTGCTGGCGCAGTAGTGACTAAAGATGTTGCGGCCAATACGATTGTCGCGGGTAATCCAGCAATAAAAATTAGAGATCTTGATCCGCATGCAGATTTTAAAACACGCGCTGATTTTTTTTCTGACCCGATAGCGTTGCAAAAACAATTTGATGATCTCGACCGCATGGTGTTACAGGGGAATCATTTCTGGCCATGGATATTGGGTTTTTTTTGGCCGAAGTCAAAAAAGATAAGTTAATTAATGGTCGTTAGTGGAATCTTCGTGGCTTGATTTTTGCGGTATAGAAACACTAAAGCAAGATCCTTTTCCAACCTCACTGTCGAGTTTTATTTTTCCGCCTAGCAATTGGGTGAAGTGCATCGTAATTGAAAGTCCGAGGCCGGTGCCTAAAAACTGTCTTGTTTCACTGCCGTCAATTTGCCTGAACGGTTCAAAAATAATATCTTGCTGCTCTTGATTAATACCTATGCCGGTATCGCGGACGTCAATTAATAAGTGCTGATTTTTAATAGCTGCCGATAGAGTAATGGTGCCTTCGTGAGTAAATTTAGCCGCATTACTTAATAAGTTTAGTAATATTTGAAATAATTTTTTCTCGTCTACTAAGAATTCATCGTCGGCTTCATTGGTTATTATTTTTAATGCATTATTATTTTTTTCAATCATCGGTGCTACGGTATCGACAGCGCGACTTAATAATGATTTTATGTTGACATTCTGGCTGCTAACTTCCATTTTTCCGGCTTCTATTTTAGAGATATCTAAAATAGAATTTATCAAACTTAAAAGATGATCGGCATTGTGGGTAATTTTATCAACGTCTTTTTCGCAATTAAATATACCTTCATCTTCTAGTACTTCTTTAACGACTTCTGTGTAGCCCAAAATACTTTGTAGTGGTGTTCGAAGTTCATGCGTTATGTTGGCTAGAAATTCTGACTTATGTCGATTGGCTTCTAATGCTGTATCTCTCGCCTGTACTAATTCGCTTGTTCTTAATGCTACTTCAGTTTCTAGTAAATCTTTTTGTCCGCGAAGCTTTTGATCTCGCTCTGCGAGTTTAGAAATCATTTGATTGTATACGTCGGCAATCTTGATAACTTCTAATGATGCTTCAGGATCTATCTCTGTGCTTTTATAAGCGCCGTCGGTGGTTTCTTCCATAACGCTGGTTAATTCATTCATCGGTTTTAGTAAGCGTCGTAAAGTGAGGCTTAATATAATCGCAAATGCAAAGCCGTAACCCAAGCCCACTACTAAGTTGCGTAGAAATATATCGAGTTGAAAGCTGCGCACTTCGGAGGTATCGACTTGTATAACAACATAACCTAAATAAGTTTCTTCAATTTCATCATCCAATGTTAAGTCAGGATCAGAGTCGTCATTGAAGACGGTGTAAACCGGCGCAGCTATTTGCCACGTTGCCTTGCTACTTGGAAATAATCGGGCGCTGCTGTCTAACCATTTTGACTTATCGAGTGAAGATAAGATTTTTTCATTTGTTTCACCTTCATCGAGTAGGATAGTATTTTCAGCACTAATAATGGCAACGTGTTTAATGCTGGGAAAGTTGAGTGTCGCGAATGCAGCTTCTTTAGCATTTTCACCGCTATCGTAAAGTAAGGCGAGCGCACTGAGTTGAGCGAAGTTTTCAGTGGCTTGAATACCTTCACGCTCATAAAAACGGGAGATCATGGTGCTGGCCATATAGGAATAAGCAAACGCGGCAATAATGGCGAGTGCAAAACCGGCTATAGAAAATCGTGCAAATAATTCTGCCTGAAAGCTGCGGCTTTTCCTTTTTTTTATTTTACGCTGATTGAGTGAGGTAGGCTCTTCTAATATTTCCATTGTTCAATCTACCGTTGAGTAGGAAATATTTTGTCAAATCTAGCGCGTTCTTTCGCATTTAATCTAATGCCAATGTGAGAGCTAGTTCGAAGGTTAATAGCAAAATTTAAATTCTCTGTGCCAACAATTCTATCAATATCTTCTCCTTTAAAATGAAGGGTAGCAAATTGCGCGAGTTGACCTCCCATTTTTTTATGTTCGGGATAAACGGCAACAAATCCACCAAGCTTTGTATGTGAAGGATTATTTGATATTACCGCTAGTTTTTTACTCCAAGCTTTTTCTAGCAATAGCGGTAAAATGGTTTTTGATGGAACAACACTGCGAAGCGGTATCCAAACTGCTGAGGTTTTTGGTGTCGCATCTTTGAGTAGCTGTTCGTAAAGCTTAACGCCGTCTTTCATATTTGTGGCGGGATAGCCAATAATTTTTAAATCATAATTGGCTGCGACTTTTTGCGCGCGTGCATACCACCAGCCATTAATTTCTTCGTTATAAACAAGCCTTATATTTTTTATGTGTGGGGCTATGTGTTTGAGTTCTTTAAATGCAGGTGCTGGATCACCGGTTAAGCTAACGGTGGGTATGCCGTTAGGTTTGCCTGATATGCCCCCGGCAATAATTAAAATGTCATTTGTTAATGCCCTAGCGAGTTTGTAGCTTCTATTTCCCACCGCAATAATCAATTGGCTTTGGTTAGCCTTAATTTTTTCTTCTACAGCCGCGATATCTTCTTTGCTGCTTATCGCAATGGTGGAGACCTCAAGTTCTGGATGGGAGGCGATGCCAGAAATTACTTCGTCATAAATCATTTTGGCTGCGCCTGTGGCAATCGGCAAAATGACGGTGGTTTTGATGGGTGCTGAAGTGTTATTTGCGGCAATGGCAGTTTGGCTAAGCAGGGTACTTATGAGCAGGGTATTTATGAGCAGGCACAGAAAAGCCATCACACTGACGGTTTTTTTGGTCAGGCGATGGCTGAAATCGAAAAGCGTGAATTTAGACGCTATATCGTTACTCAATGGTACCCAGCATCCATGATTTGGTCTTTCTCCAATAATACGGTCTTTAGTAGTAAGTGATTGAAATAAGTCGTTTTGCTGTTCTTTAAGTTTGGCAGATTTTCATTATTTTGCCTTAGGCATTCTGATGTATTTTAATTGATCTGTGAATTTTCCATTAAAACCAACAATTTAGGTGACAATGTGAATGTAAAGCTGTAAAAATGTGTCGTATAGTCGATTAAATATCCAGCTTCACAAGATGAATAAAAGATTTTTATATGACTTCACTCATTCAGGATGACAAGATAAATGACTGAAATTCACCCGATTTTGGCGGGCAAAGATAAGTCAGCCGCGGTTGGTAAGCCAGCTTTTACCTATGCGGACCTGATTGTTGATTATTTGAGCCAAATCGATGTCGAGTACGTTTATGGTATTCCCGGCGGTGCTATCGAGGCCTTGTTCGATGCTTTGGCTCGCCGCGGCAAAGGTGAAATTCCTCAGTCAGCTATCCATCATCATCGCGCACTTGAGCGCAAAAAATCTCGATCATCAAATGGCCCTCAGCTGGTTGTTTCGCGCCATGAGGCCGGCGCCGCATTTATGGCCGATGGCTATGCTCGATCGACGGGCAAGTTAGGTGTTTGCTGTTCAACAACCGGCCCAGGTGCGACCAATCTAATCACCGGTGTGGCTAATGCTTATGTCGACCGCGTGCCGATGTTAGTGATTACCCCGCAAACGGCATTACCCAGTTTTGGCCAGCAAGGTTTTCAAGAATCATCGAGTGATTTAGTCGATGTGGTTTCTATGTTTGATCACTGTACGCGTTATAGTTCATTGGTATCGCATCCTGATCAACTAGAAGGTAAGTTATTCACTGCGCTCTCAACGGCGTTTAGACGCCCGCGTGGCCCTGTTCACTTAAGTATTCCTGCCGATATTTTATCGTTGCCGGTGCCGAATGCCGCGGCCAGCTTTAATGTAGCCACGCTTTTACGTGAGCCTGTTGCGGTTGATGACGGAAGTTACCATGCACTGTTAACCGCCGTAGAAGCTACGCGCGTTAAGGGTCGTGGCATTACTATTTTTATTGGTGAAGATTGTGGTGAAGCGGCCACTGAAATTTTGCAATTTGCCGATTTAGTGGGTGCCAACATAGTCACTTCGCCAGCCGGTAAGCGCTGGATAGGTACTGGCCATCCACGCTATTGCGGTGTATTTGGCTTTGCCGGTCATGATAGTGCAAGACGAGCCTTAACGGATGATACTGTCGACTTAGTGATGGCGGTAGGCACTAGTTTTAATGAATTGGATACGGCCGGCTGGGATACGCAAGCATTATTAAATGACCGTTTAGTGCATGTGGCTTCGTCGGTCGCGAGTTTTGATCGCTCTCCTATGGCCTATTTGCATGTTTACGGCAATTTACGCGCCTTATTCAGTCAGTTAGTTTCTGGCTTAGATGCTAAGTATATTGCTTACCGCAATTACTCCATGCCTGAATCCACCTCTATTGAGCCTGCCCAGCAATTAGCGCATGATCTGATTCCTGCACGCATTGATATTTGTGAACCTGAAAAGCTTCTCTGCGATGTATTGCCCATTAAACCTCAGCGTTTAATGAATGAGTTGGTAAAGAAATGTGCACCTAATTCGCGCTTCTTTATTGAAACCGGTAATGCTTGGAGTTGGGCAACGCATTATATGCACCTGAAATCGGCAGATTCTTTCTTTATTGCCATGGGTTTTGGCGCTATGGGCTGGGCTATTGGTGCCGTGCTTGGTGCGGCGCTCGGTAATCGAAAATCACCGGTGGTGTGTATTACCGGCGATGGTGCCTATTTAATGTCTGGGCAAGAGATTACCGTGGCGGTAGAGCATAAGTTACCGGTAATTTACGTAATACTGAACGATAAAGCCTTGGGTATGGTTAAGCATGGCCAACGCTTGAATAAAGCAGAAGAGATAGGGGCAGATTTGCCATCTGTCGATTTTGCGGCGCTAGCGCGTTCAGTTGGTGTAAAAGCCCATACTATTGAGTGTTGGGAAGATCTGAGTGATATTGATGACGATGAGTTAGCGGGTTTATCTGGGCCGTTATTACTTGATGTCTTAATCGATGGTGACGAAATACCCCCTATGAAATCACGTTTAACTGTACTTCAAGATGCTAAGCACGAAGTTGACCTGTCTAGTTTGTAGCAGGTCACCACTTCACTACGCGACTCAGCAATATTTAGACAATTTTCCGCCTTATCTTAATATTCATCCTTAATAAAAATGTTAGTTTTCTAGAACTTGTAGAAGCCTTGTGTGTGATTTTGAGAAAATGTTCTATAGTTTTAGTCTAGAGATTTTTTTTAAAGCATTGAAAACACAGTCGATTACAGAATGATCGATTAATTGGGATGTAAAGTGGACAGCTACTTTAGCCACTATTAGCCACTAACTTTAGCCACTATTAGCCACTATTAGCCACTAACTTTAGCCACTA
>DMZE01000265.1 GCA_003492055.1 Cellvibrionales bacterium | reverse complement strand
GGAATTGGGCTAAAAAGGAATTGGTTTGAATTATATCAATAGGTTAAAGGTGTTAATTATCGCTATGTGTCTTCGCTCTGCTTTCGCTCGTCTTTTTGTTTCGACAGTTGTTATGATGCTAATGAGTGTTGTTGTTCCAGCGTCATATGCGCAGAATAACAATCAGACTAATCCCTTACTCCTCTCTTTTAATGTAAACGGCTTTTCATTATTAGCCGAGTTGCATCAAAATACTCAACTACTTGAAAAAATTAGCACGCCTGTCGTTAATACCGAACAGCTTCATTATAAAGGTCAGTTATCAGGATATCCGAATAGCGGTGTGAGAGCCTCTTTCAGTAATGGCCACTGGCAAGGTGTTTTATTATTTGAGGACGAGTTATATATAATTGATGCCAACCATGATTCAATCGAGAATGGTTCCGAAGGATTACATACTTACCAATCTGCTGATGACGAGAAATTAAAAACTTGCGCGTCAGGTGTTATTAAAAACCCAATTTTTTCTAACGAAAATGCACAATCGCTGCCGCTCTCTACATTCGAGAATCAAGATGGTCAGTTGTCAGCGAGTAATGTTGTTACCAGTAATTTCACTACCGCCTCAGCAAGTCTCGCCGATATATGTGCTAATCGAATTAACGGAGTTTGCTTGCTGCCGGAAATTGAGCTTGCTTATGATTTAAGTTATCAAAATTTACCCGGCTCAGAGACACCTATGCAGCGGGCTCTGCGTGAACTAAATGAAATGGAATTATTCTTTCAAAATGGTTTGGGTTATCAATTTAGTCGAATCAGTTTAACCATGCTGAATTCGACACAGAATGCTTTAATTGGCAATAGTGATGATCCTAATGATTTACTCGACCGACTACGCATATTGCGTGGCTCTAATCAGTTAGATTTCTTAGAGCAATCGAGATCTATTTTCCATTTAGTTACAGGTCGTGATTTTTCTGGTTCTGATGGCGATGTTATTGGTATCGCTTACTTAGGGCAGGTCTGTGAGAGTTTTGGTTTAAATACGGGGTTAACCGATGCGGGTGATACTTCATTGGTAAGTTTGGTGATGGCGCATGAGATAGGCCATAACTTCGGTGCAGATCATGATTCACCAGAAACGAATGGCTGTCCCGATAATCAAAACGTAATGTCAGCTAGCCTAGGTTTTCAGGCGTCGAGCTTTACAGGTTTTTCTTCTTGTTCAATTGAAGCCATTAATCAAATTGTCGCTGATAATTTATCGGGTTTATGTTTTAACTTTCCTATCGATGTTGGCTTAACGGCGAGTATCGATAATCCTGTTAGTCCTGATCGCGTCACGCCATTTGATTTAGTTTATAACGTTAATGCTGAAGACGGCTACATTGCTATTAGCTCGGTCAATGTTAATGGCGTAATAAGTAATAGTGATGCTGGGCAGTTTGTAAGTGCCAGCATTCAGAACGGGGTATGTACTTCAACGGCGAGTACCTATAGCTGTACGGTCAATAATCCGTTAAGTAATTTTTTATTAACGATTACCAGTGTTGTTAATGAAAATGCAACTGAACTAATAATGCAGCATTCGGTTAGTACCGTTACAGCAGAAACAACGGATGTTATATCTTCAAATAATACACTTAATGTAACGTTAAACTCTTTTGGTGAGCCTAACCCGACAGATGATCCTGTTGATGAAGCGCCTGAACCTGACTCTAATCAAACATTAACGTCTAATGGTTCGAGTGGCGGCGGGGGTAGTATGCATCCATTGGGTTTGATGCTGCTTGCGGGTTTTTGTGCGGTTCGAAAATTTAGACGAAAAATTTAAATAATAAAATTATTAAGCGTTATTGCTAGCTTTTTTTTCAACTAGTCGACTCATCAATAAACCCAACTCAAACAATAGCCAAGCCGGTATAGCCAGCAATGACTGGGAAATAATGTCTGGTGGCGTGAGTAACATGCCAAAAACAAAACAAACAACCACAATATAAGGGCGCTTTTCTGCGAGTGCTTTTCTTGTTATTACGCCTGCCCTAATTAAAATAAAAGTCGCAATAGGAATCTCAAAGGCTAAGCCGAACGCAAAAAATAATTTAAGAATAAAAGATAAATAGCTATTGATATCCGGTGTTACCGCAACCCCTATGGGTGCAATAGCAGTAAAAAATCCAAATACAATTGGAAAAACGACATAGTAAGAAAAGGCGATACCTAAATAGAACAATAAGACGCTACTGACAAATAGCGGAATCGCTAGACTTTTTTCATTGCTATACATGCCGGGCGCAATAAAAGACCAGAGCTGGTAAAGGATATAAGGCACAGCAATAAAAAACGATAAAATGATAGTGAGCTTAAACGGTGCGAAGAAAGGGGATGCAACATCGGTGGCAATCATACTTGTGCCTTCAGGTAGTAAGTCCTGAATAGGCAATGCAAAAAACGTATAGATATCATTAGAGAAAACGACTAGTGATAAAAAAACCAGTAATATCGCTCCAAGACTTTTTAGTAAGCGTGTGCGCAGCTCAAGCAGATGCGCAACCAGAGGCTGTTCTTTATCACTGCTGCCTGCAGTGGTGTCTTCTGTTGTATTTGACGTCATGCTCATGCGTTAACTGCTTTCTAATGCTTTTCGGATGATGTGTCATCATCTATTGTTGTATGCATAGATTGATGAGTACCATGGATGGATTGTTCAAACTCATTGGCTGTTTGCTTAAGTTGCTCTATGGGTTCGCCGAGTTGATGCAGTACGTTTTCATTGTGTATTTGTTCGCGGATTTCATCGGCATTAATTTCACGCTCAATGTCAGCCTTAATACTATTAAAGCTACGTTTAATTTTACCTAACCACAAAGCAATGGTCTTAACCGTTGAAGGCAAGCGCTCAGGGCCTAACACGATAAGCGCAATAACACTGATCAGTAAAACTTCTTGTATGCCAATATCCATCAAATAATATCTAGTTATTGATCTTTTTTGTCATTAGTTGTATCGCTTTGTTCATCCAATTCTTTTGCTGGCTCATCGTCAGCCATGGATTTTTTAAAGCCTTTAATCGCGCCGCCAAGATCGCCGCCAATATTTTTAAGGCGTTTGGTACCGAAAATCATAATTACGATGGCCAATATAATCAGTAATTGCCAAATGCTAATGCCGCCTAAGCCCATGATGTGCTCCTATCGATTAACGATTAATTGCGTTTATTTACGTGCTGCTTTTTCGTCAAGACCTGAGACGCCAAAACGGCGTCCAAGTTCTTCTATAACATCATCAGCATTACTGTCCAAATGAGAGAGCATAACTAGAGTGTGAAACCATAAGTCTGCAGTCTCACTGATGAGTGCTTTTTTTTCTGTGTCGGTATTCGCATTTGCTGATTGACGTGCAATAGCAAAATCTTTTGCTGCAATAATGGCTTCTGTTGTTTCTTCGCCCACTTTTTCGAGAATTTTATTAATGCCTTTTTTATGTAATTCAGCTACGTAGGAGGTATCTGACTCGGCATTTTTACGCTGCTCAAGAAGGGCGGTAAGTTCTGTTAATACATCGGCCATAGGAATGCTCTTTTAAAAAAACTGCTCAATCAAACAGTGTGTTCAGTAAGGTGTTTAGCTTAATAAATATCTTCAGGATTCTTTAATGGCGCTTCAACACTGACCCAGCCATCATCCTTTGAATATTGTTGATACATGCAGCTCTCGCGTCCAGTATGACATGCGATGCCGCCAAGTTGTTCGACCATTAATAGTAGCGTGTCGCCATCGCAATCCAATCGAATATCGATAATTTTTTGTATGTGCCCAGAGGTTTCACCTTTGTGCCATAGTCGTTGACGTGACCGAGACCAGTAAACGGCTTCGCTTTTTTCTAGGGTGGCGATTAATGCGTCACTATTCATCCAAGCCATCATCAGCACTTTCTTGCTGCTGGCATCTTGGGCAATAGTGGGAACTAAGCCCTGACTATTCCACTTAATGGCGTCTGTTAATGCATTACTTTTTTCGGTCATGGCGCTATATCTATTCAAATCAGTGTCAAAAAATTAATCGATGCCGTTAGTTTAACGCTAAATAGGCTATCGCTGATAGTAGAGATAATAGCGCTATAACGGTTACCGCAGTTAATAAGTTTTGCTGTCGGTCTAATGCTCGCTCTAAACCGTCAATTCGGCCTTGTAGCTGTGATGAGGTGCCATTAGAGGCTGCCGAGCCAGAGGTGGCCGTGCCATTAAACTGATGGAGCTGCCTGAGTAAAAGGTCAGGTAGCGCCGGCAGGGCTTCTAATAAGGCCGGCGATTGATTCTTGAGTTCACTCAATAGTCGTTTGGGTGAGTAGCGCTCGGCCATCCAGTTTTCAAGAAATGGGTGGGCGGTTTGCCATAAATCTAAATCAGGATAGAGTTGTCTGCCTAGCCCTTCAATATTCAGTAAGGTTTTTTGTAGTAATACTAATGAGGGCTGAACTTCCATGCCAAAACGTCTAGCGACTTGAAAGAGATAAATTAGTAGGGTGCCAAAGGAAATTTCTGATAACGGCTTTTCAAAAATAGGTTCGCAAGCGCTGCGGATCATACCTTCAAAAGATTGCACGTTAGTACCAGGTGGAACCCAACCCGATTCAATATGCAGCCTTGCTACTTGGCTATAGTCTCTATTAAACACGGCAAGTAAATTGCGTGCTAGGTAGTAGCGATCAAAATCCGACAGTGAGCCCATAATGGCACAGTCGATACCAATATAGCGTGGCGTTGCTGGTGTGGTGTCGTCGACAAAAATATTGCCAGGATGCATATCGGCATGAAAGAAGTTATGTTCGAATACTTGCGTAAAGAAAATTTCTACACCGCTTTCGGCGAGCGCTTTTAAGTTAGTGTTTTTCTTATTGAGTGTTTCAATATCCGAAACAGGTACGCCATAAATGCGCTCCATTACCATAATATTGGGGCCACTCAATTTCCAGATAACGGCAGGAATAAAAAGTAGGCTGCGTAATTTTTCGGTTTCTTCAAAATTTCTTTTTAATTGTGAGCAATTGGCGGCTTCACGTTTTAAATCTAACTCATCAAAAATAGTGTGTTCATAGTCACTCACTACTTCAGTGAGGCGCATACGTCGGCCATCTAAAGAAAATCGCTCTACCATGCGAGCGATTAAAAAGAGTAATTGAATATCTTTGTGTATTACTTTCTCAATGCCAGGGCGTATTACTTTTACGACGACATCCAGTCCGTCATGCATTTTGGCAGCATGGACTTGAGCGACAGATGCTGAGGCGAGAGGTGCTTCGCTAAATTCAGCAAAGGCTTGAGTAACCGGCTGCCCAAGAGCGGCTTCAATAATGGCGACTGATTTTGAGCTGTCAAAAGGAGGCACTTGATCTTGCAGTAAGGCAAGTTCGTCGGCGATATCAGGCGGCAGTAAATCCCGTCGTGTTGATAGTAATTGACCGAATTTAACAAAGACAGGGCCTAGCTCTTGTAGTGCTGTACGTAAACGCACGCCGCGATCATCATCGGTGCTATAAAAAGGCGTAATCACTTTTATCAGTAATTTGGTTAGTAGCTGCTGTCGAGATTGCGGGATAAAAGTATCGAGACGATATTTCATCGAAACACGTAAGATAGTGAATAAGCGCATCAATTGCTTCATGTTGCGTTGGTATCCGTAAATTGTTTTTTATAACGTTTGGTTTTAGCTTCAATACGATCTATGTGCATTTCTAAGTCACGCAGTTGTGCATAAAAGTTTTCGCATTCTATACGTGTAGGCACGAGCCGAGCTTCTTCATGTAAAAAATCATCGACGGTACGAAGTAAAGTCTGTCGGGCTTGCTTGCCAAAATTAACTAAGCTGTCAGCGGCTTTTCCTGCGAAGTGCGCGGGGACATCGCCAATGAACCTTGCAATATAGCCTTCCCAGTCTAGGTCGATTTGTTCGGCTATATCTTTTAATTCTAAAAATAAACGGCTATCGCCCTGCATTTTCAATTTACCATTAATGAGTGCTGAGGCTGCATCATCGGCGGCAATAAGCGCTAACCATTCATGTGAGGGGCCTTCAATGCCGGCATCAGCCGTGTCTTCATAATATTGCAAAACGCTAATGCTTGAGTCGATACGCATATAAAAAACAATTTCGGGTTTGGTGCAGGCAATGCGTATTATTTTTCCTGCATAGGTGGCCAGCTTAGATTGCGTTGTCGGATCTAATGAAAGACTACTGTTAATAGCTTTTTCAAGTGCTGCGCAGCTGGCAGAGGTAAGCATGGGATCTATCATATTCGTTTAGCTTTTAATTTTAAAGTTTAAGACCTTTATGAACGGCAACGAT
>DMZE01000063.1 GCA_003492055.1 Cellvibrionales bacterium | reverse complement strand
ATTCCGAGTTTTCAGACCGCTATAAAAAACAATACCGTTGCCTCTTATCGAGATGCTTTTGCTACGGCTATAAAAATTGCCCGTAGTGAAGCCATTAATACGCAATCTTTCGTCACGATTTGTCCCAGTAATAATCAAGCGGGCTGCAGTGGTAATTGGGCTAATGGTTGGATTGTGTTTGCCGATGCCGATGGATCGGGTGCTCGTGATATTGCGAATGAGCGTTTAATTGATACGAACAGTGGTAATACGAATATTTTAATTACCAATGGACTGGCACGAACGGTTATTACTTTTGCGGCAACGGGTCTGAATGTGGGTAATGCTGAAACGATTAGTTTTTGTGATAGCCAAAGCGGATCGGGTATTGATGGACGCTCAGTTATTCTTACCGTCACCGGTTCATTGACCTATTCGGCCGATGCACTACTTGCAGGCTGTACATAAAATATGAATATTTTGAATTTAAATAGTATTGAAAAATCAAAAACGCGATCAACGTTGATGATGCAAAAAGGCTTTACCTTAATTGAGGTAATGGTTGCCGTATTTGTTCTAGCCGTAGGTGTTTTAGGTATGGCTGGAATGCAAGCGGTAAGTGTACGCGAATCGCAAAACAGTATTTTTAGATCGACCGCCGATATTTTAGCCGCTGATATGGCTGACCGTCTTAGAGCAAATCGTACAGATGCTGCAGATCCATTATCGACTAATTATGAAACGGATGGCACAAATGACGGTGGAGATTGTTTGGGTACTACCGCTAATTGTGATGAGGTGGCGTTAGCCGCTTATGATATTTTTCAATGGCAAACACAAATTGCTAATTCTAATTTACCTTCTGGTATTGGCACTATCACAAGAAATGACGGTACCTCTGAATATACTATTTTAGTGTTTTGGGATGAAGATCGTGACGGTGCAGTGGTCACCGGAGCGAGTTGTAATTCTACAGCGGCGGATGGCTGTATTCGCTTAGTGATTCAAATTTAAAGCCAAATTCAAAGACTAAGGTTTTGCAATGACGATGTTAAAACAAAAAGGTTTCTCATTAATCGAGCTATTGATCGCCATGGGTCTTGGTCTGTTTATGTTGGCAGGCATTATTCAGGTGACAGTGGGTAGCCGCCAAGCGTTTGATGTGATTCGAGCGCAATCGATTATTCAAGAGTCTGGTCGTTTTAGTATGAGTTTTATTGGTCGTTCTTCACGTGCGGCGGGTTATTTGAATCCGGGTGATATTACGACCATGAACGGCGATGACTATGCGGCTGATTTGGTTAATCTGGTTGCAAGCAATGCCTATTGGCTCGGACAAAATGGTTTTGATGAGGGTGCGATAGTTGTGGGTGCAGATAGCACCGACGCGACATTAACGGATGCTGATACGACGCTAGATAGTTTTACTTTTAGAATGGAAGGTGACGGTGATGCTACTAGGCCGCTATTAGATTGTGCCGGTGTTGCGATTGATGGAACCCCAGGCATATTTACTCGAATGACTTTTTATATTGATACCAATGATCAGCTGCGCTGTGATGTCGCTGGTGCTAGCTCAGTAGTATTAGTGTCTGGTGTAGAAGATATGCAAGTGCTTTATGGCGTAGGTAATGCATCCACACCTAATCGTGCTACTCGTTATCTAACCGCAACACAAATGACCAGTGCCGATTGGCCTTATGTTGTGGCTATGCAAATAGGCTTAATGACGCTTTCTGACAATACGCCGCTCGACAGAACGGGTAGAGATTATATTTTGTTAGATAAGGATATTGATTCGACAGCCACTGCCGATGGTCGCGCACGACAAGTTTTTACTCAAACCATTGCTATACGCAGCCAACTTTCGGGTTAATTGTAAATGGATATCACTGATATGAAAGATAATTTAAAAATGCCATTACATAAAGCGGCGTATCAACAATCGCAAAGCGGTGCTGTACTCGTCGTTTCGTTGGTAATGCTATTGATACTCACTTTAATTGGTATGTCGGGTATGTCTTCAGTGACTTTAGAAGAGAAAATGGTTTCGAATATGCAGAATGCAAATAAATCATTTCAAGGCGCAGAAGCGGCATTAAATGAATGCGAAATGTTTTTACGTGATCAGGCAACAGTTGTGTTGCATCAAACCTCAAAAACGTCGAGCTTAAGTGCTTTGCAAAACAAAACGCATCGAGTAATTACAACCGGAATATTTCCAACTGGCTGGTGGCAGGATAATGATTTTTGGGATGATTATGGTAATGAGTCGGTGATTGCGTCTATTGCTCGTACAGAAGATGACCCAGACGGCGTATCTTCTGTGCCACTTTGTTTTACTGAATATATTGGTAATGGTACTAGCTCTATGGATTCTGATACGTCTTTATATCCGGGTGCGAATTCGGCAGATGCGAAATTAGTATATCGAGTTACGGCATCCTCGTTTGGTGCCGATACTAAAAGCCAGTCAATTGTAGAAAGTTTGTTTGTTAAGCATTAGTCAGCCATATTTCGAACAGCGGTGAAAGTAATGAAATACCTTAAAATGTTTTTTTTGAATCGACGAATCCATATCAGCGTTATATTTATTTGCTGTATGACGTCAATGTTTTCAGCGAAAGCAGTACAGTTAAATTTAAACGATATGCCGTTATTTGTATCGACCAGTGTGCCTCCCAATATTGTTGTCTCAATGGATGACTCGGGTAGTATGGCTTGGGGGTTTATGCCAGATGTCATTTCGTCAAACTGGCGTGAAACTTATTATCGTTCTGCTCATTATAATAAAATTTACTATGACCCATCAGTTAATTATATAGCGCCGAATGATTCATTAGGCACTCCATTAGCCGACGCGGACTATAGCAATGCAACACGAGGTTACTACTACGATACTGACCACCAAGAGAGCATTAATTTATCGACTAGCTTTTCTGCTATTTATTATCATTATCATTATGAGTTGGCACTACTGTTAGATAATGCTTATGTGGATTCTGATTGTCCCTCTTGTGCTCTTCAACCCGCATATTATTACCATTTTGATGATACTTTAACGGGCTGTACAGATACTGTTGCTAATCAATCAACAGATGCGGATTGTTACAGTAAGGTGGTTATTAATACGGATAGTTACACGGGCGATGGCGGCACAAATAATTATGGAAGAACCTTGGCT
>DMZE01000095.1 GCA_003492055.1 Cellvibrionales bacterium | reverse complement strand
CAATAGCATATTCGAAGAAATTGCTGGTGCTAGCCACTGGTTACATGCTGAGAAGCCAGATATTTTTAATGCCTTAGTTTTAGCATTTTTCAAATAATAAAGGCTACTGTCTGTGCTATTGACTGAGTTTCAGTCCAGCTTCATTTTTGCTGATAGAGTTCTAATCTAAGGTTTTAATTGAATCATGCAGAGCGAGTTATGGAGAGAATGTTGCGTTTAATTGGGAGCGTAAAATATTTTTTTCAATTAATTTTATTGTCGTTTTCGTTTTTTAGCGTGTATTCAAATATCGAACAGGTCAATTTATACCCATAAAAACAACAGCTTATAGTTTTTTCTTCAATTTAAGCGTCTAACACACCATTGCTTGCCTATTAAATAATCAATTGACATTGCCTCCTCTGTAGGTATTATGTAGATCCCTTGGCCCCTATTTTAATTATTGGCAGGACTGGTTTATTCAGTTTGTCAAAAGTGAAATAGGGTAGACAGTTAGATTTAATCACTTAATTTAACTGCATTCTTAGCATACCGGCTTCTTTCTGCAGCCCACATGCATCTTATTTCCTTCTGACTAAACACTATGAATCCGTCCTCAATCGAATTGGATGAGGGATTTTTTCGTGAAAAAAATATCGGTATTGATATTAGCGGTTATAGCTTCTGTGTCAGCGAGTGCTGCACGTGTGTCTATGACTACGCCAGCAGCAGAAGGCGCTGCGAGTTATGAGTTTGAGGGGCAAACCCACAATGTGTTCAAAAACTTCATAAAGGATGAGGTTTTTCAACAGCACAATGAAAGTTTAGGTTTGGTTACCTCTGAAGAAAATGGGGGAGAAGAACTCCTTTATTTGGGTGCCTACAGGAATAGTGCTTTTGTTGATGAAACTAATCCGAACAACGACATTCAAGTTGATCTAAATAACCTTAACGTTGTTGATGGTAGTGGTAATGCTGGATTAACTGGAGATGTGTCGCTAGTTTTGTCTGCGGGAGTCGCTCTAGATTGGAATCTCACGATAGCGGATAACATTGAAGTTAATTCGATATTTATTTTTAGTGTAGCCGATCAGACCTTATCGATAAATAATCAATCTGTCGATTTATCATCCAGCAATCTAATCTTTGATGGTATCAATATTGAAACATCACCCGTTGGTGTATGTGGATATGCTTTGCCTGATGATGGTGAAGGTTGTCATACCGATAGAATCCTCGGTTTTAATCGACAGCTTCTTGATGATGAAGGTGATGAGTACGATACCAATGGGGCAGAAGTTAACTACCTTAGCGACCTGACTGATCTTTCTGTAACCAGTTTTAGTGGCTCTTATATTGTCGATGCCTTTGAAATTGGTATTGATTCTCAAGCAGCAGTAGTACCTTTGCCTGGAACTCTAGTATTATATGCCACGGCTTTGGGTTTGCTTACAATGCGAAGAAAGTCAGATTAATGATAAAGGTATAGTTTGGAATTTTAAGACGCTGTATGTCTCGATGAAAAACTGTTTTAACAATAAATAAATTACTTTTGGTTGCTGGTTAAGTTGTCGATATCGCAACCATGTATAGGAATAATAAATAATGCAGTTGGATACTAAAATGCTTAAAAAATGGATGATTTATAGCACTTCGGCACTATGGGTTTGTTTTTTTCAATCCCCCCTTATGGCTCAAAATATCTCTCCCGGTGCATTAGAGCCTGAGCGAGAAGTTCCAATGCTTCCTGATATTGTTGATGATAATATCGTATATGTTCCTCCTGTCGCTGCACGCCCCGTCGATGCTGATAGCGGTCCAGTGATTAACGTACAAAAATTTGTTGTGACTTACGATGAGCCAGAGCTTATTGCTAGTGAACAAATTAATAATATTAATAACCTCGTTAATGATTATCTTTTAGGTTCGGATAAAAACTTTAATTTAACTGAGCTTGACGATCTTACTTTTCTGGTAACAGAAAATCTTCGAGAGTCAGGTTTAATGTTGGCTAAGGCTATTTTACCGGCTCAAGAAATTGAGAGTGGTGCGGTAGCGATTCACGTATTTGTCGGTAAGTTCGGGGACATTAATAGCGATGCAAACCTTCTTTATAGCGACAGTGTTATCCAATACCCTTTTAAGAACGTTATCGGTGATGCCGTTAATCTTGAGTTTGTTGAAAGCAAACTTCTTCGTTTAAGTGATATGCCTGGCTTTACTGCTACTGCAGTATTTAAGCCTGGCAATGAAGTGGGTGAAACTGCGTTAACCGTTAAAGCCGTTAATGAAGACCCAGTAAGTTACTTTATTCAAGCCGATAACCATGGTGTTGAATCAACAGGTGATGCGCGATTATTACTTGGCGTTAAAGTGAATAATATTACTGGCCATATCGATCAACTGTCAGTAGATACAGTAAAAACATTTAGTCCGGGTGATTTACGCAATGCTCGAGTCACTTATCAAATTACTCATCCCAATTTAGTTCATACTTTTGGGCTTGGCTTTAGTAAAACCAGTTATGACGTTGAAGATGTTGCAGTACTCGCCTTAGGTATAGAGGGCGATACAGAAATTGGTGAAATGTTTATTAACTCGCAATGGATACGCCAGAGAAACGTTAACTTGGCTACGCGCCTTGGTTTGGCCGTTAAACGCTCCAATGTCGATTTCACTTCATTCAATGTTGAACAAGGTGTCGATCGCTTAACTGTATTAGAAGCATCGGTTGTAGCCGATTCGGTAGATACACGATTCAGAGGTGTGCACCGCGGTTCGCTAACATTTTCGCATGGCTTCAATGACGTTTTAGGTTCAATGGATGGCCAAGGCAATGGCGAGAGTTTAGGTATTGTTAATGGCGAGCAAGCGCTGCCAGGGCAATTTAATAAAGTCAGTGCCAGTTATAGCCGTTTACAATCGGTTGTTCGAAATAACTCATTATTATTCCACTTTAATGGCCAGTATTCGGACGATTCATTATCATCATTAGAACGCATGAGCTTAGGTGGCCCCTACACAGTGAGAGCCTATCCGGTTGCTGAATACGTAAGAGATACCGCGGTATTCACGAGTTTGTCTTGGGTTATTAATGGTGGCGTTTTTTCTGATGGCAACGCTTATGGCGAATATAGTTGGAGTGATATTTTATCGCTTTCAGTATTTGCTGATTATGGCTGGGGCAAGCTAAAAGATGCCAACGGCGGCCCTACAAGCTCAATTGAGATTGCTGGTTGGGGCGTTGAGACAGAGCTAACTTTTCCTAATATTGGTGGATTTGCTCGCTTTTCAGCAGCAAAACCGTTTGATGGATCAGAGGCAGCTAATGGCGAGAATACTCAATACTGGCTGAGCGTCGGTTTGAATTTATAAGCGTCGTTTTTTGGACGAATAAAAGAGTAAAAAAGTAGTTTCAGGTTGTTGATAAACCAATAGTTGGTTATAATTTGATCAATAATAGAGGGTTTTGTTAAACCACTGAAAGATATAACGATTTTATTTAGTCCTGCGGCCCACTGAATCAAATAGCCATTTAATAATTTAAAGCTACAGTTGTTGGTTAAATATTGTTGTTAATTCACCCCATTCATTAGACTTTGCGTATTTTTATCTTTTTCGCTCAGTCTTGATATCAGTAGACAGGGAATTACCCAAGTATATAGGTAGGTATGATATGAGTAAGCTTTCCGTAACACTTAGAAAACCGGTTCTTGCACGCACTATTGCAATGCTCACCTCGGCGGTGTTTATGCAAAATGCATCTGCACTCCCTCAGGTAGGTGATGCGACCTACGTGAATGGTGGTTCAAGCTACAGCGCAAGCGGTACTCAAGGCACTTTAACGGTCAGCCAAGATAATCGCGTTGTAAGCTTTTCTGGTGGCGGGATTAACGTTGCTAATGGTGAAACGCTTTCATTTAATCATAGTGGTGGTGCTGCTAGTTGGTCGGTATTAGCCAACGACATTAGTGGTAATGCCAGTAACATTAATGGCCTGCTTAACGGTAACGTTCAAGTGTTCTTAGTGAATCAAAATGGCATCGTTTTTGGTACAGGTGCGCAGGTTGATTTAGCCAGTTTAGTTGCTAGTACTCATGCTATTGATAGTACTGATTTTGAAAATAATAATTTACGTTTTACCACTGCCGGTGCGGGTGCCAGTATTAATGTGCAGGGCTTAACGTCTAATTTAACCGCTGCTCAAATTGCTTTGTTATCAGGTGATATTAATATTGATGGTGACATTGATATAGCAGCTGGCGATTTGAATTTAATTGCGGGTAATGAAGTGATTGTTACCTTTGATAATAATAATTTAATGCAGTTTGATATTTCTGAAGCGTTGCAAACAAGCAATGGTGACAGTGTTGTTGATATCGCTGCGAATGCTGAAGTCAGCGCAAATAATATTAATATCCGCGCTATCGTTTCTGACCCTAAAAGCTTTGCGATTAATAACAAGGGCGTTATTCGCGCTACGGGTATTGACACTTCAACGCCTGGCGTTATTCGATTAATTGGTACTGGCGGTAAGATTCAGTCGACGGGCAGTGTGGATGCATCGGCGACCAATGGCAGTGTCGAAATGAGTGCCGGTAGAATTGCTTTAGCAAATCAGCTTAACGTAGGTACAGGAGCTGTATCAGTCACTATTGGTGATGGTACTAGTGATTCAGAGGGCCGGTTGGAATTTTTTGAAAATATGAATCCGGTAATGTCTAGCTTAACGATTGCAGGTGTAGCTGATGTTAACCGCCTTTATGGTTTCGCTAACTATCAGGTTACCGGTCTTAATGAAGGTACTGCAAGTTATGAGGGTATAGGCTCAGGTAGTGGCTGGGAAAATACAGCTGCTGTCAGCTTT
>DMZE01000224.1:367-3714 GCA_003492055.1 Cellvibrionales bacterium | reverse complement strand
CGCTCTAAGTTAATTGATATATTGTTAAGTTACCTGTGGGCGCAAGAAGATTGGGGTGATCAAAAAATTGCGTTAATCGCCGTGGGCGGTTATGGGCGAGGCGAGCTGCATCCGCGTTCGGATATCGACTTACTGTTTGTTCTCGAGACTGCCGTTACACCCGCTAACGGTGAAACCATTGGCCGCTTGGTCACCTATTTGTGGGATTGTGGTTTAGACCTCGGCCACAGCGTTAGAACCTTGGACGAATGCCTAGGCTACGCAAAAGACGATATTACCGTGTTGACCAATATGCTCGAATCACGCCCTATAGCGGGTGATGAATCATTGTTTACACGCTTAAAAATGTTGACCGATACCGAGCATATGTGGAATTCCAGTGAGTTCTTTGTTGCCAAGCGCAAAGAGCAGCGTGATCGTCATCGTGATACTAATAGCAATGAATACAATTTAGAACCGAATATCAAAACCTCACCCGGTGGCCTGCGTGATATTCAAAATATTATTTGGATTGCGCGTCGGCATTTAGGCGAGGGTAATATCGCTCGTTTAGAAAAGAGCGGTTTTTTGACCGAGGTTGAAGCCGTTAATTTGGTTGAGGGGGTTAATTTTTTATGGAAGGTGCGTTATGCCTTACATATGCTTTCGCAGCGTCATGAAGATCGTCTGCTCTTTGAATACCAAATAAAAGTCGCAACGCTTTTTGGTTATGCCGATGACGATGCTAACCTAGCTGTTGAAAAATTTATGCACGAATATTATCGGCGTGTGCTGCTATTAGCTGAGTTAAACGATGTGTTGATTCAGCATTTTGATCAAGACAGTGTGCGTGCTGGTGAGGAAGAAGAGGTCATTACACTTAACGAGCGTTTTTGTGTGCGTAATGGCTATATTGATGTGGTCGATGAGCAGGTGTTTGTTGATCATCTTTGGGCGTTAATTGAAATTTTTGTATTGATGGCCGAGCATAATTATATTCGTGGTGTGCGTGCATCAACTATGCGTTTAATGCGCACGCATCGTGAGCGCATTGATGATGACTTTAGAAACAACCCTAAAGTGATTGATTTGTTTATGCAGTTAGTCAAGTCTAATCGTAATGTACCGCTGCAATTTAAGCGCATGCGTAAGCATGGTATTTTAAGTAAGTATTTGCCGGCGTTTGGCGATATTATTGGTAAAATGCAGTACGACTTATTCCGTATGTATACGGTTGATATTCACACCTTAGCCGTAGTGCAAAATGTCTATCGTTTTGCGCATGAAGGCTCAGAGCAAGATTATGTGCTCGCCGCAAAAATCATTAATGGCCATGTCAAAATTGAGCTGTTATACCTTGCAGCCTTGTTCCATGATATTGCTAAAGGTCGCGGCGGTAGCCACTCTGAACTGGGTGCGGTCGATGCCCGCGAATTTTGTCAGCGTCATGGTGTTAATGAACGCGATACCAACTTAGTAGCTTGGTTAGTTGAAAGTCATCTGGTGATGTCCACCATTTCGCAAAAAATGGATTTGTCGGACCCTGAAACTATAAGAGAGTTTGCCACAGCCGTAGGCAGTCGTTCGCGGCTAGATTATTTGTTTGTGCTTACCGTGGCTGATATTCAGGGTACTAACCCTGAATTGTGGAACGCGTGGCGTGCCTCACTACTGCGTCAACTTTATGCAGCGGCAACTCGCGCATTACGTCGTGGTTTAGAAAATCCGGTCGATAAATCAGAAATGATTACTGAGAAACAGCAAGCCGCATTACTGTTGCTCAACGAGGCAGGTATTGATTCCACTGCTGTTCATGCGCAGTGGGCAGACAGGGTAGATGATTACTTTTTACGAGAGTCTGTTGATGATTTGGTGTTGCATGCTGAAAGTATTTTGGCGCATAAAGGGGGCGATGCGCCTTTAGTGATTATTAAAAAACCATCGGATATTTTTGAAACCGATGTGACGCAAATTACCATTTACTCGCCTTTAATCGAGAATCGTTTTTCATTTATTACTCTGGCTTTAGAACAGTTGAATTTAAGTATTTATGATGCGCGCTTGCTGATTGCTGGCGGTGGTCATGTGTTAGATACGTTTTATGTGCAAGATGCCGATGATGAAGCGATAGATCATGATTCGCCACGCATTGATGATATTAAAGAAAAATTACTGCAAGTGATGATGAAGTCAAATGCCCGCTGGTTATCAACCGACCGTCGCGCGAGTCGTCGTATAAGAAGTTTTGATTGGCCGTGTCATACCGAATTTTCAAACGATTCTGCACCAGGGTTAAGTGTCTTAGAAGTAGTTGCACCCGACAGGCCTGGCTTATTAACGATTATTGGCCAAGTGTTCTTTAAGCATAAGCTGCGTGTGCATAACGCTAAGATATCTACCTTAGGCGAGCGCGTTGAGGATGTGTTCTTTATTACTGATCGCCAAGACCAAATGATAGAAGACCCTGAGCTGATTGCAGCCATTCAGCAGGATCTTAAAACAGACCTTGATGAACACAGGCAGCAGTAGACCTCTATGAATCCCTATTTAAATAAATTGCATGCTTATCCTTTTACTAAGTTAGCGGCATTGCTGGCCAATGTCGACGTGCAAAGCAACAATGACGCTATTGCTATGACCATTGGTGAGCCGCAGCATGCGCCGCCTAAGTCGGCAGTCGATGCCCTCGTCGCTGAATTAAGTGGGTTAAATAAATATCCGTCAACGCAGGGCGGTTTGCCGTTACGTGAAAGTATTGCCGCGTGGCTATGTCGCCGCTATCAATTACCGTTAGGGTTAGTTGATCCTGTCACAATGGTGTTGCCAGTAGTTGGATCGCGTGAGGCTTTATTTGCCATTGCTCAAACTGTGGTTGATAGCTCGGCAAGTGTTGAGCCGCCGCTGGTTATTATCCCTTCGCCGTTCTACCAAATTTATGAAGGCGCGGCTATTATGGCTGATGCTGAACCATTGTATTTGCCCTGTGATGGTAGCAACGATTATGTGCCTGATTTAGATTCAGTGACCGAAGCGCAGTGGCAGCGTTGCCAGTTAATGTATATTTGTAATCCCTCTAATCCTACCGGTGCTGTGCCCACGCGCGAATTTTATCAGCGTTTACTCGAGCTGGCCGATCGCTATAACTTTGTTATTGCCAGTGATGAGTGCTATTCAGAGATTTACTTTGATGAGTTATCGCCACCGCCGGGCTTATTAGAAGTGTGTCATGAAACAGGGCGAGATGATTTTTCACGCTGCTTGGTTTTTAACAGTTTATCGAAGCGTTCCAATTTAGCCGGCATGCGCTCGGGTTTTGTTGCCGGTTGTCAGGCCACTATTAAAGCCTTTATGTTGTATCGCACCTATCA
>DMZE01000224.1:0-324 GCA_003492055.1 Cellvibrionales bacterium | reverse complement strand
AGGGTGCTTTATCGTGAAAAAATGCAGGCTGTGGTGCCTATATTGCAGCAAGTCATGTCAGTCGAGATTCCAGCAGCAGGGTTTTGTTTGTGGGCTAAGCTGCCTATAGATGATGAGCGCTTTGCGCAAACACTCTATGCTGAGCAACATGTCAAAGTGTTGCCGGGTCAGTATCTGGCTAGAACCGTCAATGATTACAATCCCGGCGTAGGCTATAGTCGTTTAGCCTTAGTGCACTCTTTAGATGTCTGTATTGAAGCAGCTGAACGCATAGTGGCCTGTTTGTCTGAGATCAATAGAGTCGGTTGATTGCTGTTCATTACG
>DMZE01000088.1 GCA_003492055.1 Cellvibrionales bacterium | reverse complement strand
CGAACAACAAGAACGCAGGCGACGCTTGGTAGTAAGCATAAAATTACACCGCTGCAAGCATTAAAAGCGATGACGTTATGGAGTGCTTATCAACACTTCGAAGAAGATATTAAAGGATCGTTAGAGGTCGGCAAACAAGCGGATATGGTTGTTTTAAGTGACAATCCATTAACCGTACCGGCTAGCACCATTAAAGATATTAACGTGTTAGAAACCATTAATAATGGCCAATCCATTTTTGTTAGCGAAAATAATTAATAGCTGTAATGTTAGAAGATAAGAGCCTAATTAGCTGTGGATAACCGGCAAGTCGGTCCAGCGCGTAGTGTAGGCGGGAGATAAATACTGTTGTCGCATAGCCCATTTTTTTGTTCCACCTGATGCGGCAATATGCAGTGCGCCTTTGCCATAGCGACTATTAATGCTATCCAACACCGTCATTAATTGATCGCGTTTTTTTGATTGCCCGGCATGAAATAAATCAAACTGTAACTGTTTTTTAGGTTTAATCTCAATTAAGCCAATACCCACTTTTTGAAATCGTAAGCCGTCTCTATAAAGATACGTAATCGCTTGTCTAGCGGCATCAATGACTACGGTCGTGTCGTCAGTAGGATAGGGCAGCTTAACGGCTATCGCGTTGCTATAGTAATTCGACTCGTGTGGTGATGTGTGCAGAAATACATGAATGCTAATGACTAAGCATTTTTGTTTCCGAAGTTTTTCTGTGGCACGGCTGGCATAAACTGAGATTGCTTGTAGTAATGGTGCAAGCGTACTGATTCTTTCACCGAAACTGCGTGAACAATAAATTTGTTTTTTGGCTGGCGGCTGTTCTTCAAAAGGAATACAGGGATGGCCGTTGAGCTCCTCAATAGTTCGCTCAATATTAATACTCATATGTCGTCGCATCGCTTTAGGGCTGGCGCGTGATAAGTCATAAGCGGTATGAATATTCAGGCCTGCGAGTCGTTTAGTGAGTTTTGAGCCTATGCCCCACACTTTATTAACGGGCATGCGCTTTTGTAGCCACTGCCATTGATACGGCTCTTCAAGTACGCAAACGCCCTCGCAGTGATCATAGGTTTTAGCCGCTTTATTAGCGAGCTTAGCTAAAGTTTTACTTGGTGCAACACCCACGCAAACGGGCATACGAATATGCTGCCAAACCGTTTTTTTAATACGTTGGCCGTAGCTGTTCATGGGTTCTTGAATACCCGTTAAGTCCAGAAACATTTCATCAATGCTGTATACCTCAACCGACGGTGAAAAAGTATTGAGTGTCGTCATTACACGATTCGATATATCGCCATACAAGGGGTAATTGCTACTAAAAATAGTGACCTTGTGTTTTCGCAGTAAGCCTTCAATTTTAAAGAATGCTTGTAACTCACCAATACCTAACGCTTTCGCTTCTTTCGAACGAGCAATCACAAAGCCATCGTTGTTACTAAGTACTACCACAGGCTTGTTACGCAGCTCTGGACGAAATATTTGCTCACACGAGGCATAGCAGGAGTTGCAGTCAACAATGCCTATCATGGCCAACCACGATGGCCTCGTACGCTAAAAGGAATCACGCCTTCAATCGATACGTCTTGACCGTCTCGTATATCAATAGAGGGGTAGCTGGGGTTGGATGACACCAATCGTCGGTTTTTTATATCCAGACGTTTACATGTCAGCTGGCCATCAATGTGGGCTACGACCATGTCGCCATGACGCGGTTCGAGTGCGCGGTTAACAATGAGCAGGTCTTTATGGAATATGCCGCGTGGCTGCTGACAGTTACCGCTAGCCCATACCATATGGGTGGCAGAGGGGTGGCTAATTAAAAGATCATCAAGACTTAGGCGCGCTTCTAAATAGTCATCGGCTGGTGATTCAAAACCCGCGGCCGAGATAAATTGGTTGTATAAAGGGTATTTCTTAGGTGGATGTTTCATAGCAGAAGGTTTCATAGAAAAATATTTCATAGATAGATACTTTTTAAAAGAGTGCTTATTTATTTTTATATACCACAGATATATACTGTATATGCATACAGTATATATGATTTCTGTTTGTAGCCAAAGGTCGTTATTAATTTTTTTGGGTATTCTATTTAAGTGTTTGAAATTGCAGCTAAATAAAGATGTTAGTTTGAGTGTTTAGTTTAAGTTGTGAGGAGGGGGCTGTATTTTATGTATTATTTGTAACAACAATGAGACTAAAAAACAAACTGAAAGACTTGTTTTTTGATGGGCAAATAGCTCATAATGCAGCCAAGCAACATTCTAATAATAAATGCTTTAAAGCGTGCTCTGTATTTTACGTTAACATTAATAGAATGACTGCTCCATTATGGGGTTACCTGGTAAGTCCCTCATACAAAGTGATATTCCGACTATGTCTATATAGTCTTATTTTGTATGCACTCGCCTTACCTAAAATCCCATTATGTTTAAAATCATTGCCATAATTTTTCTGTGGTTTTGTGTTTTACCGGTCATTAAGCCGGCGTAGGGGTTTCCTGGTAGATTCCTCGTACATAATTTAATTCTCTGACATCTTGTCAGTATTTATGTGCGTGCTTACCTCAAAATCTCTTAAATGATAATTATCTGATCTTAAATGATTGGATAAACTGTTTAGCGATCTACTAACGCTGACTGAGATTTGTTCGGCTTTCTCCAGAGCCAAGGGGGGGCAGATTTCGGTTGGCGAGAGTAGCGTTAAAATAGCTTCTGTTTGTAAAGCGCTTTCTATAAAACCTTACCTATAAAACCTTACCTATAAAATTCTATCTGTAAAATCCTAGCCGAAAGACAGCCTATATTTAAAAAACTATCTTTGCTGTGTCTAAATTTTTTTCATTATTAAATGTAAGGC
>DMZE01000289.1 GCA_003492055.1 Cellvibrionales bacterium | reverse complement strand
AGTTTGTAAAGTTGCCTCTGTGCGACTCCAACCCACTACAGTGCCAACCACGCCAGCTTTTTTAGCCGCCAATGCAAGTGAGCCTCCCATTAGACCAACACCAAGAACCACCAAACGCTCAAATATAATCATAACTATTTATCCGACTTTGATGTTTCGAGTATCTGCGTTAACGCTTGCAGGAATTGCGTATTTTCATCTTCTAAGCCAATACTGACACGCAAGTGATTAACCAAACCATAATTAGCAACCGGCCTAACAATAACGCCCAGCTGCAACAATTGCTGATTCATTTCACTCGCTAAACACGGCGTTTCAAAAGTAATAAAATTCGCCGCAGACTTAATATAATTTAGACCTAAATGAGTAAAGCCAGATTCTAATTGCTGCATACCGGCATCATTTAAAGCAACAGACTCAGCTAAATAAGCTTCGTCATCTAACGCCGCTTGTGCAGCCGCTAAAGATAATGAAGTCACATTAAACGGCTGCCTAACACGATTAAGCATATCTGCAATCACTGGATCAGATATCGAATAACCTACACGCAAACCACCCAGACCATAAGCCTTAGAAAAAGTGCGTGTAATAATTAAATTGGCATAACGTTTTTGTAAAGCGATGCCATCAGGATAATCGGCCTTATTAATATATTCACAATAGGCCTCATCTAAAACCACAAGTATCGATGCAGGAACAGAATCTAACAATGCCACTAAATCATTATGATTAGTGTAAGTACCGGTAGGATTATTAGGATTCGCAATATAAATGACACGCGTATTATTTTTTACCGCACCAGCCATTGCAGCAAGGTCATGACCATAATCGCAAGCATCAACAACAATAGACTCAGCACCAGAACGCGCGGTCGCTAAGGCATAAACTAAAAAACCATATTCAGAATAAACTGCAGAGGTATCACTATCTAAATAGGCACTGGCTATTAACTCAAGTATATCGTTAGAACCCGCCCCCAAAGTAATAGCTGCCGCGTCAACACCATGGCGCTCGGCTAATATTTGCTTTAAATAAAAGCCATTACCATCAGGATAGCGATTAATTTCTTGCGATGCTGTCGCTAACGCCGCTAACACTGCTGGCGAAGGACCACGAGGGTTTTCATTACTTGCCAACTTAATAAATTGGGCAATACCTAATTCGCGCCGCGCCTCTTCTATCGGCTTACCCACCTGATAAGCCTGCATAGATTGAATAGCCGGGCGCGCCAATGTAATAAAAGGAGATGTCATGATTAATTAATTTGCTCTAATTAGAGTATTCAATAGTCGCCGTGCTTATGGACGAATTAGTCGAGCCTTAAATAACGGCTGCTGGATACGAGCCAAGCACTTTTACAAAAAATGACTGCTCTGCGATAGCATCGGTAACACGCTTAACTGCAGGATCTTGATGATGGCCTTGAAATTCCATAAAAAACACATAGGCCCAATTTTCTGTACGCGACGGTCTTGTTTCAATACGCGTTAAACTAATACCCTCTGCCTCTAACGGCGCCAGCAGCTTAAACAAAGCACCTGGCACGTTGCGAGTTGAAACAATAATAGAGGTTTTATCTTCACCACTTGCTTCAACTTCATCATGGGTAATCACTAAAAATCGCGTCGTATTTTCAGCGTAATCTTGGATATTCGATGCCAAACAAGAAAGCTCATAATGCTCGGCAGCAAGGTCGCCCGCTATGGCAGCAATGGTCGCATTTTCTGACGCCATTCTGGCTGCTTCACCATTAGAGCTAACCGCTTGCACTTCAATGTTAGGGTAATGCTGCTGTAACCAATGACGTGACTGAGCAAGGGCTTGCTGATGCGCGCAAATTTTAGTTATTTGTGTATCTTCAACGCCACCCTTAACCAGTAAATTCAGCGCAATGGGTAATTCAAGTTCACCGCAAATTTTTAGCGGCGAATTAATAAAATTATCCAGTGTATGCGTCACCATGCCTTCGGTAGAGTTCTCTACCGGTACGACACCGTAATGACAGGTTTTGCGCTCTACCGCCTCAAAGACTTCTGCGATATTGGCAAACGGGCGTGTAATTACTGAGTGACCAAAATGTTTTAAGGCCGCTGCTTGCGTAAACGTTCCCTGCGGACCAAGGTAAGCAATTTCCATTGGCTGCTCTAGAGCAAGACAAGCCGACATAATTTCGCGAAAAATATGCGCAACTTCTTTTCCATCAAGAGGCCCTTCATTACGCTCCATAACTTTGCGTAAGACCTGAGCCTCACGTTCTGGACGATAAAACAAAGGCACTTCGACACTGGTATCAACGGATGCTAATTTAACCTCAGCCACGCGCTTAGCACAGTCAGCACGCTGATTAATTAAGCGCTGAATCTGCTGATCGATGGCATCGATCTCGCCCCGTAAACTCTGTAAGTCGTCTTTGCTCATGATAGTCAGTACACAGTAAAATTAATTATCACCGCCGTGCAGGCGGCGAAGAAATTAGCCATTCGTTTTTGCAAAATCGTCCATAAACGAAATCAATGCATCTACAGCTGCTTCTGATACCGCATTGTAAATTGAAGCACGCATACCACCAACTGAACGATGACCTTTTAGATTCAATAAACCGGCCTGCTCAGATTGCTGTAAAAACACTTTGTCTAAACTGCTGTCGCCAACGGTAAACGGCACATTCATTGATGAACGGCTTTGCAATTCAACTGGATTAGCATAAAAATCATTAGCGTCAATAAAGCCATATAGTTTTTCATACTTGCGGCGGTTCATCGCCTCGATAGCGGTTAAACCACCTTGCTCTTTTAGCCATTTAAAAACCAAACCGGCCATATACCAACCGTAAGCAGGCGGTGTGTTTGACATAGAGCCGGCATCAGCATGCACTTTATAATCGAGCATAGAAGGCGCTAATGGACTTGCCTTACCTAACAAGTCTTTGCGAACAAGAACAATTGTTAGACCAGACGGGCCGATATTTTTTTGCGCACCGGCATAAATAACACCAAATTTATCAACATCAATTGGACGAGATAAAATGGTTGAGGACATATCGGCAACCAATGGCATGCTCACTTCTGGCGTCCAGAAAAACTCTACACCACCAATCGTTTCATTTGGCGTGTAATGCAAGTAAGCGGCATTTTCGTCAATATCCCAGGTATCAAACGCAGGGATAGAAGCAAAATTATTATCTTCACTGCTCGCAACTACATTTACATCGCAATAGCGCTTAGCTTCTTTAATCGCTTTTTTAGACCACTGACCGGTATTAACATAGTTTGCTGTGGTTTTATCGCCAAGCAAATTAAGTGGCGCCGCCGAAAACTGCTGAGTAGCACCGCCTTGTAAAAATAACACGGCATAGTCATCAGAAATATTCATTAACTCGCGCAAATCCGCCTCAGCGGTTTCGGCAATCTCTACAAACTCTGCACTGCGGTGACTCATTTCCATCACCGACAAACCCTTACTACGCCAATCCAGCAATTCACTTTGCGCTTTACTTAAAACCGCTTCAGGTAATGCCGCAGGACCAGCACAAAAATTAAAAAGACGACTCATTGACTACCTTTCTCCTAATCAAACGCTTTAACGATAGCTTAGCTTTTACTTGTCGTTAAAATTGCGTTAAAAAATAATTATTCTTCTGATGCTGAATCATCAGCACTTGGCGTATCCGATTCAACTTTATCACTCGCCGCTTCGTTAGCATTCGCTTCTGAAGTAACCGCAGACTCAGAGTCCACAGCCGATTCTGATTCAGTATTCATATCTAAATCATCCTCTTCTGGCTCATCAATACGCGCCACATTCATTAATGACTCACCCTCTTTAAGACGAATCGCACGTACACCTTGCGTGTTTCGACCTAATTCAGAGACTTCATCGGTGCGACAGCGAACCAATGTGCCTTGATCACTAATCAACATCATTTGATCTCCAGTCGTCACCTGAATAGCGCCAACCAACTGACCATTACGCTCTGACGTTTGCATGCCGATAACACCACGTGTGCCTCGACCCTTTACCGGGAATTCATCAATCGCCGTTCGCTTACCGTAACCGTTTTCACTGACTGTGAGCACGCGACCTTCTGGCTTTGGAATCATTAGCGAGATTAAGCGCTGACCTTCATCAAGACGAATACCGCGCACACCGCGCGCCGTTCGGCCCATAGCTCTTACTTCTGACTCGCGGAAGCGAACGGCTTTACCAGCACTACTCACTAACACAACATCTGATTCGCCATCAGTAATCGCCGTACCAATTAACACATCACCTTCATCAAGCTCTAGCGCTCTTAAACCAACACTTCGCTGACGCGCAAAATCGGTTAGGGCTGTCTTCTTAACCGTACCGCTAGCGGTAGCCATAAAAATAAAGTGCCCTTCTGTATACTCTGCAACGGGCAAAATGGATGTAATTCGCTCACCTTCATCTAATGGCAATAAGTTAACCACTGGACGACCACGAGAATTACGGCCGGCAACTGGAATCTGGAACACCTTCATCCAATAGACTTTACCGACATTCGAAAATAACAAAATCGTATTGTGAGTATTGGCAATTAACAAATGCTCAACAAAATCTTCATCTTTTACTGAAGTGGCCGACTTGCCCATACCACCACGGCGCTGAGCCTGATAATCATCCAATGGCTGCGATTTAGCATAGCCGCCATGAGAAATAGTCACGACACGATCTTCTTCAGTAATTAAATCTTCAACTGTAAGATCACGCTTGCTTGCTGTAATCTCGGTGCGACGCTCATCACCAAAGTTGAGGACTAAATCGGCTAGCTCTTCACGAATAACGGTAAGCAAACGCGTAGGATCACCTAAAATCTCAAGGTAGCCAGCAATTTGCTCAAGACGCTCACCAAACTCTTGCAATAACTTCTCATGCTCCATGCCCGTAAGACGATGAAGACGTAAATCGAGAATGGCCTGCGCCTGAACAGGCGACAAGTGATATTCACCGTTATGCAAACCAAAATTCGCAGGCAACTCATCAGGACGACATGCCGCATCACCAGCTCGCTCTAACATTTCCATTACGCTGCCAGGCGGCCACGACTTAGCCATTAGCTTTTCTTTTGCTTCGGCTGACGTTGGCGAAGTTTTGATTAACGCAATAATCGGATCAATATTCGCTAGTGCAATTGCCCAGCCTTCCAAAATATGACCGCGCTCTCTCGCCTTTCTCAACAAGTAAACCGTTCGGCGCGTGACCACTTCGCGGCGATGCTTAATAAAACACTCAAGCAAGTCTTTTAAGTTTAAGATTTTCGGCTGACCATCAACCAAGGCAACAATATTGATACCAAACACGTTCTCAAGCTGCGTTTGAGCATACAAATTGTTAACCACAACCTCGCCTAACTCACCACGACGAAGCTCAATAACAACACGCATACCGTCTTTATCAGACTCATCACGTAATTCAGAAATACCTTCAATTTTCTTTTCTTTAACCAGCTCGGCAATTTTTTCGATTAATCGCGCCTTATTAACCTGATAAGGCAGCTCATTAATAATAATTGTTTCACGCTTAGTCTTTTCGTTAACTTCTATTTCGACACGAGCGCGAACATAAATTCGACCACGACCGGTACGATAAGCCTGAACAATACCTGCACGGCCATTAATGATGCCCGCTGTTGGGAAATCAGGGCCCGGTAAAAACTCCATTAAGCCATCGACATCCAACTCAGGATTATCAATTAACGCCAAGGTCGCCTTAACCACTTCAACCAAATTGTGCGGTGGAATATTAGTTGCCATACCAACGGCAATACCCGACGACCCATTAACCAATAAGTTAGGAACGCGAGTAGGCATTACCTCAGGAATCATTTCCGTGCCATCGTAGTTAGGCACATAGTCGACAGTTTCTTTATCGAGGTCGGCAAGCAATTCATGAGCGATTTTTGCCATGCGAATTTCGGTATAACGCATTGCCGCAGGGGAATCACCATCAATCGAACCGAAGTTACCCTGACCGTCGACCAGCATATAACGCAATGAAAACGGCTGCGCCATACGAACAATCGTATCGTAAACCGCCGAATCACCGTGTGGATGGTATTTACCAATAACATCGCCGACAACCCTTGCGGATTTCTTATAGCCCTTATTCCAATCGTTTTTGAGCTCGTTCATGGCATGTAAAACGCGGCGATGCACCGGTTTTAGACCATCACGAACATCAGGCAAGGCTCGACCGACAATAACGCTCATGGCGTAATCGAGATAAGATTTTTTCAGTTCTTCTTCGATATTAACGGGTAGAATTTCTTTTGCTATCTCACCCATAAAACACGTTTCCCCTTGCTTACACCTTTGAAAATAAAGATGAATAAAAAGCTCAATAATTGACTTGAATAAAGCCGGCGATGATACCACATTAGACCGCATTAATGTCAGTGTTAATGGCAGTTTTAGCCACTAAATAACGGTTCATTCGCTGTTATTTTGACCGCTATACAGAACCAGCAATAGATGTCGATTTATCTAACGAATAAAGCTGCTAAAAAGCCTCCGAATCACCCTCAAAATGCCCGATTAGCACAAAGAATACCCATCGCCGACACACACTCAACACGAGAGCATTCAATCGCGTATAATCACTCATCAATCAAGCCAATTCATCTTCTTGCCAGTGGTATATAACAACGTGAATCCGCCCCCAATCGACATCATCAGTGCCCGCTGGATTATCCCGATGGACAGCGACGCGGCAGACCTAAACGCTGCAGGAAATTCAAGCGCTGAAACAACGGTTTTGAACAATCATGCTATCGCCATTCAAGACGGCATCATCATAGCGCTAGCCTCTCTCGATCAAATACTGAACGATTACCCCAGCGCCAAGCACACTGAGCTCAAAAACCACATTTTACTGCCAGGCCTAATTAATACTCACAGCCATACCGCCATGACATTATTGCGCGGCATGGCTGACGATTACCCCCTAATGGAATGGTTAGAAGAGCATATTTGGCCCACAGAGCAGCGCTGCATGAGTTACGACTTTGCTCGAGACGGCACTGAGCTAGGCATTGCAGAAATGCTCTTATCGGGCACTACTTGCTTTTCTGATATGTATTTCTTTCCCGACGCCACTGCAGCGGCGGCCGAAAAATTCGGCATGCGCGCACAAATCAACTTCCCAATTTTCGAAATGCCTTCAGCATGGGCGCAAAATGCCGAGGAGTATTTCGACAAAGGACTCGCTCTGTCTGACGAGTATCGCTACAGCCCATTAATCAATACCGCGTTCGGGCCTCACGCACCTTACACCGTCAGCAATAGCAGCTTTGAACGTATCGTTATGCTGGCAGAAGAAATAGACTGCAACATCCATGTTCATTTGCATGAAACTGCCTTCGAAGTCGCCTCATCAATTAAGCAGTACGGTATAACGCCCATCGCTAGACTTAACGAGCTCGGCGCGCTATCACCCAGAACCCAAACCGTTCATATGACGCAACTGGATACAGACAGCACAAATACACTGTTAGAAACGGGTGCCAGCGTTATTCACTGCCCAACATCCAACTTAAAACTCGCCAGCGGTTATTGCCCCGCAGCCGATTTGTTAGCACAAGGTGTTCGTGTAGCATTGGGCACCGATGGCGCGGCCAGCAACAATACACTTAATTTATTTGAAACGCTGCGCAGCGCGGCCCTACTCGCTAAGCATGAAGCGGGGGATGCCGCGACACTCAATGCCAGCCAAGCTTTACGCATGGCAACACTAGGCGGTGCCGAAGTATTAGGTATTGACGACATCACAGGCAGTATTAAAATTGGCAAGCAAGCCGACATTATTGCCGTTGATACGCATAGCCCAGCCATGCAGCCAATGCACTCGCCTATTTCGCAACTGGTTTATACAGAAGCTGCATCAGCCGTTAGCCACGTGTGGATTGCCGGCAAAGCAAAAGTAAGCAACCGACAACTCGTCGATTTTGATTTAGACGCGCTACTGGCAAAAAGCCAGTGGTGGTGCAATAAAATAGCCAAGGTAGAACACAAGTAATCATGACTGAAGAATCTAAAAGTAACGCTACAGCCAGCAATGTTGACCCATTAGAAATCGCTAAATTTGAAGCCTTAGCGCATCGCTGGTGGGACACCAGCAGCGAGTTTAAACCGCTGCATGAAATTAATCCGCTACGTGCCAATTTTATTGATCGTCTATCTCCAGTTGCCGAGAAAAAAGTGATCGATATTGGCTGTGGCGGCGGCATATTGTCCGAGGCGCTGACTCAACGCGGCGCCCAAGTCACCGGCATCGATATGGGTGACGCACCACTAGGTGTTGCTGAACTACATGCACTAGAAAATAATTTAACAATTGAATATAAAAAAATAACTGCCGAAGAAATTGCTGCCGAGCGTCCGGGTCAATACGATGTAGTGACCTGCCTAGAAATGCTTGAGCATGTACCTGATCCTGCCGCTATCGTGCAAGCCTGCGCCGACCTGTG
>DMZE01000136.1 GCA_003492055.1 Cellvibrionales bacterium | reverse complement strand
TCGCTAGATTTCTGGAAATCGCCAATTTGATAATAAAAATTAGCCATATCAAACGCAAGACCTTGATCCTGAGTAGCTGCGAGACCACGCTCTAAAACAGCAACAACGCCTTCTTTATTGCGCTGAGAACCATAAACTTTAGCGAGCTGACGGTATGTGATTAACAATTTATCATTTAATGATAACGCCTCTTCCAACTCAACAATCGCCAAATCTAACTTACCTGATTGCGCAAGCAAACTACCAAAAAGGTGGCGGCAATGAGCTTGAGTAGGATAATTTTTACAATGCTCACCGACAAAAGCCACCGCTGCTTCTAAACCATTTTTCTCAGTAATTAGTGAAGATAGCCCAGTTAAAGATTCAACACCTTTAGGCTCAGCCTTAAGTGATGCCTTAAGATTTTTAATAGCAGAATCTTGATCTTCTAGGCGAGTATCTAGACCTGCTAATAAGAAATAACCCAAGGCTCTGGATTTTTCAGAGTCAACCAATCGATTTGCAAATGATCGCGCCGCATCCCAATCTTCTTTTAACACTAACAATTTAACTAAGTTTGTTACCAAGCTGGCATTATCACCTTCAAGCTCTAATGCTTGGCGAATATAACTTTCAGCCTCTTGATACTGCTCAGACGAAATAGCTAAACGTGCAGCACTTGTAAGTACGGCAAGATCTGGTGCTTGAAGAGTCATTAACTTTTTATAATTATCTAAAGCTAGGCCTTCACTGCCTTCCAACTCTTGTGCAGCAGCCAGTAAAGTCATAGCAACAATCGACTCTGGATCATTTTTCAGAATAACTCGAAGATCCGAAATGCCATCTTTGATTTCACCATCACTCAAGCTTAATCGCGCTCTCGTTAATAAGGCATCCGCATTTTCAGGTTCAATATCCAGCACTTCTGCAAGTAAGTTATTCGCTTTATCAACCGACTCTTCCTGAAGATAAATGCTAACCAATATATTTCTCGCCTCAATAGATCCCACGCTTCGTGGATCTCTATCAACAGCCGCTTCAAGTACACTCACAGCAGAATCTTTATCACCGGTAAACAAATGCAACTGAGCTAATGCAGCAGAGAATTTACTCTGATCTTTATCTTCGTCTAAATAGGATTCAGCTTGTTGAATCGCTTGCTCTTTCGATCGCTGCTGTAGTAAAAAAGAAATAATCGATAATTTTGCCGATATATCATCTTCATTATTATCAGCAAAACCTCTGAGGGCCGCTTCAGCTGCATCTAAATTTGATTCTCGAACATAGTATTTAGCTAAGGTTTGCGTGTAACGAGACTCTTCAGGGAACCTATCAGCTAAGCCAATTAACTCAGCCTCAACAGCCTCAGTTTTACCCATATTTTCTAGCAATGAAATTTTCATAGAAATAATTCTAACTTCATCTGGGTTAGCTAGCTGCCCTCGCTCTAAAACGGCTAAACCTTTTTCGTTAGATTTTTCATTAAAGTATTTTTGCACCATAACACCCAGCGCTTCTGTTGAGCCTGGATCAAGCAATAAGGCGCCTGCTGCGACTTCTTCAGCCTTAGCAATGTTACCTTGGCCTGCTAGCGCAAGTGCTTTATAACCAAGGACTAATGCATTATCACTCTCAATAGCTAATATAGAATTAGAATGCTCGATGGTTTTATCATAATCTTTTACCGCAATATAAATTTTTGCCATCGAAGTATGTGCAGCAATATTATCTGGATTCTCATCAAGCACCGATAAAAACATGCCGTAGGCTTTTCTTATATCGCCATCATCATAGCTAATCTCGCCTAGCAACTGTCTCGCTGCTGTATTTTTAGGGTTAATTTGCAATACGTTACGCGCCTCGATGCGGGCCTTATCGATATCTCCCTCCTCGAAGTAAGCCTGCGCTCTCTCTAAATATTTTTCTTGTCTATCTTCGCCACTGCTGCAGGCAGCTATTAAGCCCACCAACATCAATACTGATAAGATACGAACAAAGCTTTTCGTTAGCATGTTAAGTAACCCTTTTCTATTTTTTAAAATCATTAAATAATAAACCAATATACTCATGAAAAATAAAATCACGAACCATAATTTCTTTAAATGCCTGCTCAACAAAACAGACTATAAAATACCTGTCACACCAACCATCAAAAATGTGAGTATTGTTAGCACTTTTACTGTTGTAAAACTTTTTACACGACCGACCACATACTCAGAAGCATAAAGCAGTACGGCTAATCGTATAATCGCACTTAATACCTGATCACCACTATCAAAACCCACAACTAAAACCGAAGAGGCTCCTAAAACGAGCAATACCAAAATATCTTGCGTATCAAGACGAAATAATTCTCGGCGAGTCATACGAATCGATAAAACAAGAAAAACCACCAAGGCAAGAATTAATAAATCAATGTATAGCTTGCCTTCGCCCCAATCCAATACCGATAAATCTTGTTGGTATGTGGCACTAAATATTGAAATCACGCTGACAGAATATAAAAGAAACCGTATATATAAACGACTTTTCTTTATTTTATTCCAACTCAATACTGTTATTGCAACAATCGCAAATGCAATACTCGTCAATATAGGGTCACTGTAGTCACACACTAAAACTAAGCTAACCCAAATAGCGCCTAACAAATATTGAATA
>DMZE01000272.1 GCA_003492055.1 Cellvibrionales bacterium | reverse complement strand
TGCCGACGGCGTCATGATTGGCCGCGGTGCACAAGGAAGACCTTGGATTTTTTCTGAAATAAATGATTTACTCAATAATAAAAAAGCGACAAGCGAACTTTTCACAGCTAATTCGTTGAACTTAAATCACACAAGAAACCAAGAACGCTTTATAATGGACCATCTGTTGCATATTCATGATTATTATCATGAAATTTGTAGTAGTGATAATAATGCAAACCTTACTAAACGGTTAGAAACATCACCTAAAAGCGAAGACTGTCAGAAAAAACGCAACACAGAAAAACATACAGAACTCGCGGTAAGAATTAGTCGAAAGCATATTTGTTGGTATTTTGAACAAATGATCCATATGCTTGTCGATTTAAACAATAAAAAGGATTTAGATTCGGTGACAAGTCAGGGATTAAAACAAGAAGTAAAACGACTTATCACCAATATTGAAACTGCTAAAAAGCAGTTCAACCAGTTAAGCAGCCGTAACGCGCAACTGGAGCACGTCGAACATTTTTTTGGGGAACTTCACACTACAGGGGACATCGCAGCATGAGCAATAGCGACTCTTTTTTGCATGAGCCAATTTCAAATCAAGCCGAACCACAGCTTGATCAATCACAAGCCGCCGCCAATTCAACGGCCAGCTTGCGAGAGAATGTTGAATCAGCAATGGCTAACTACTTTAAACACCTAGATGGACAACCGGTTTCGGATGTTTATCAAATGGTAATGTCTGAAATTGAAGCACCACTTCTAGAGCAAGTAATGAAGTATGTGCGTAACAATCAGACTAAAGCCGCACACTTACTGGGCCTGAACCGCGGAACGCTCAGAAAGAAGCTTAAGCAATACGGTTTACTATAACGGTTAAAAGCAGATATCGCAGCGCTGTAGTACTGATAGCGCCGCATTTTTGATATCTTGCTGTTGTTTTAAAGGGTGAGTTAACACTTTAAAGTAACAGTATGGTTTAAATAGCAATTCCATTTAAACCTAGTTAACCAATAAGCACTTGCCAATAGTTGGCAGGTGCTTTTTACTTTTCAGTAAAGTGCTTTTTGTTAAAGCGCCTCTTATTAAAGCGCTACTGAAAGGCAAAGACTAAAGCTGCTAATCATATGCGCACCATTTCATCAGGTGGCGCTATTCAATTCTGCGGCTAAACATTTCAAATTCTTGTCATCACAAATTGGTTACATAAATCACCTCCACACTCACCTAAAAGACTGCATTCAAATACTATGGAAAATCGTTCTCTATCTACTATTCGTCGAGCATTAATCAGCGTTTCAGATAAAACCGGCATTGTTGAATTTGCACAAGCACTCAGCAAGCGCGGTATTGAAATACTCTCTACCGGTGGCACTTACAAATTATTAAAGGCAAACGATGTCAACGTGATTGAAGTCTCCGAATACACAGACTTTCCTGAAATGATGGATGGCCGCGTTAAAACACTGCACCCAAAAGTGCATGGCGGCATATTAGCTCGCCGTGGTATCGATGAAAAAGTCATGAAAGCTAATGGCATAAACGCCATCGATTTAGTCGTGGTTAATTTATACCCGTTCGAAAAAACCGTTGCCAATCCTAATTGCCATATTGCTGATGCCATAGAAAATATTGATATTGGCGGGCCAACAATGGTGCGCGCCGCAGCAAAGAATCATAATGACGTTACTATTGTGGTCAACACGGATGATTACAGTAAGGTCTTAAACGCATTAGCCGACAATGACGGCGCAACGACCTTTGAAATGCGTTTTGATTTTGCGATTAAAGCTTACGAACATACGGCTGCTTATGATGGCGCCATTGCCAATTACTTTGGCCAAAAAGTAGAAGGCGGTAGTGAAGGATTTCCACGCACCTTTAATAGCCAGTTTATCAAAACACAATCTCTGCGTTATGGTGAAAACCCTCATCAAAAATCAGCATTTTACGTCGAAGCCAACCCACAAGATGTCAGTATTGCAACGGCCACACAGTTACAGGGTAAGGAATTATCGTATAACAATATTGCCGACACTGACGCAGCGTTAGAAACCGTTAAATTATTTGATGAGCCTAGCTGCGTTATCGTTAAACATGCTAATCCTTGCGGTGTTGCCAGCGCCGATACTATTGAAGCCGCTTATCAGCGTGCCTTTGCTACCGATCCCGAATCGGCTTTTGGCGGCATAATTGCATTTAACCGTGAGCTGGATGAAGCGACTGCAGCAGCTATTTGCGAAAAACAATTTGTTGAAGTTATTATTGCACCCGGCGCTACTGATGCCGCACAAAAAGCCATTGCCCAGAAAAAGAATCTGCGCTTATTGGTGTGTGATGCATGGTCACCTTCTAGCACAGCACTTGATTACAAACGAGTTAACGGTGGACTATTAGTACAAGACCGCGATCTTGGTGTTATCACAGAAGCTGACTTAAGCATCGTTTCAAAACGCCAGCCAAGCAGCACAGAAATTGCTGATTTATTATTTAGCTGGAAAGTCGCTAAAATGGTAAAATCGAATGCGATTATTTACGGCAAAGACGGCCAAACGATTGGTGTTGGCGCAGGACAAATGAGTCGCGTTAACTCTGCACGTATCGCCGCAATAAAAGCTGAACATGCCGGGCTTCAAGTTGCAGGCTCATGCATGGCATCCGATGCCTTTTTCCCATTTAGAGATGGAATCGATAATGCTGCAAAAGTCGGTATTAGCTGTGTTATTCAGCCAGGTGGCTCAATGCGTGATGAAGAAGTGATTGCCGCTGCCGATGAGCACAATATGGCGATGGTATTTACGGGTATGCGCCACTTCCGCCATTAAGCCAATCAGCACCTTATTGCTTAACCCGATAGAATAGATTGACTGAACAAGACATTATTAGGAAGAAATAAACATGCAAGTACTGGTTATAGGAAGCGGCGGACGCGAACACGCATTAGCTTGGAAATTATCTCAAAGCCCTGACGTCAGTACTGTTTATGTTGCACCTGGTAATGCGGGAACAGCACTAGAACCTAATATAGAAAATATCAATATCGCTATCAATGATTTTGCTGGCCTCTCGGCGTTTGCACAGCAACACGGCATTGATTTAACCGTTGTCGGTCCAGAAGGCCCGCTGGTTGATGGTATCGTTGACCATTTTATGAATCTCAACTTGCGTTGCTTTGGGCCTAGCGCTAAAGCCGCTCAACTCGAAGGTTCAAAATCGTTCACCAAAGATTTTTTAGCACGCCACAATATTCCTTCCGCTGAATACCAAACATTTACCGACCAAGCGGCCGCCATTGATTATGTGCGTGACAAAGGCGCACCTATTGTTGTTAAAGCTGACGGCCTTGCTGCCGGTAAAGGCGTTATTGTTGCCATGACCGAAGCAGAAGCAGAAGCCGCCATTGCAGATATGTTAGCCGGTAATGCATTTGGCGAAGCCGGACATAAAGTGGTTATTGAAGAATTTCTTGAAGGCGAAGAAGCCAGCTTTATCGTTGTCAGCGATGGCGTTAATATTTTGCCCATGGCCACCAGTCAAGATCATAAACGCATTGGCGAAGGTGATACTGGCCCTAACACAGGCGGTATGGGAGCCTACTCACCAGCACCTGTGGTGACAGCCGAGATACACGCAAGAATAATGCGCGAAGTTATTGAGCCAACCGTTGCCGGCATGGCAGCTGAAGGTAATACCTATTCAGGATTTTTATACGCAGGCTTAATGATTGATGATCAAGGGGCGCCCAAGGTCATCGAATATAATTGTCGCTTTGGCGATCCTGAGACACAGCCCATTATGATGCGCATGCAATCAGACTTAACCGAACTCTGCATCGCCACCGTGGATAAAAATCTCGCTGGGCAAACGGTAGAATGGGCAGACTCACTCGCATTAGGCGTTGTGCTGGCAGCAGGAGGTTATCCAGAGGCCTATAAAAAAGGCTTAATAATCGAAGGGCTAGAATCCGTTGTCGATGATAACTGCAAAGTTTTTCACGCGGGCACTACTCAGCAAGGCGATAATGTTCTAACCAATGGTGGCCGCGTACTCTGCGTTACCGCACTGGGTGAAACAGCAGAAAAAGCACAAGCACTTGCCTATGAAAATAGCGCTAAGATTACTTGGCCTGGTGTACAATCACGTCAAGACATAGGCTATCGCGCGGTTGCACGAGAGCGCTCAAAAAACTAATTTATATCGATAACAGCCGGCTTAAAGGACCAATGCCATGTATGTCCAAGACTTCATAACAGCTCGCCGGTCACAGCGCCAGACACACAAAAAATATCACTCATCGCTTAACAGCAGCGGTTTTTTATTTGTTTTTCTATTAAGCTTACTCCACACCTTATACTCGTTTAATGCTTATGCCACAGAACAAGAGCCAGTCACTAGCAGCCCGCTAGTAATTAACTTTTCGCCCAGCTCTTTATTTTTCCAAATCCATAAAACTGATATAAACAACGGGGTATTAGGAAGCTATTTAGAAAACCACTTAGAAAATAATTTTTCTGGCAGCGCCCCCTCTTACATCGAAGCCATTGACCAGAATTCCGATTTTTGGCAGCCACTAGCGGGACATAGCAAGGCAATTCTTGGCAACGAACGACCGCATTGGTTTCGCTTACAGCTTCACAACCCGTCTAATCAGACCGTAAATTATATTCTCTCTGTGCGGTTGACTCGGGGGCTTTATATTAAATCACTCATCATCCCATTCTCAGCTGAAACGACAACACAAAAAATAGACCTACCCCTCAGTCAAGCACCTCTGGTGATGGAAAATCTTTTCACTCGAAAAACCGATGAAACAAAAAAAGGTAGTATTGATTTAACCTTTAATGCCAACGAAAAAAAAATTATTCTTATCAGTTTAGCTAGTGATAACTGGACCATCCCATATTTCTCTTTAAACACTGCAGCACAACTAACGGTAGATAAAAATCACGAAGAAAAGTTCTGGCATCTAATAAATGGGATTTTTATTAGCATGATAGCTTTCATCTTCATTGGATCCATTATCTCAAAACAAAGCGGATTGCTTTGGCTGCCACTTTATTCCATTAGCACACTGTGTTTTTTGCCCGGCTATTTAAGCTACAACCTGCAAGACTTCGG
>DMZE01000040.1 GCA_003492055.1 Cellvibrionales bacterium | reverse complement strand
TCATATCTTTATTGCACAACCACCACTTTATAAAATTAGTAAAGGTAAGCAGCAAAGTTACTTAAAAGATGAAGCAGAGTTAGATAGCTTCTTTATTCAGGTAGCATTAGAAAATGCTGAGCTGCATATCAATGATCAAGCCCCAGCTATCGCTGCTGAACCACTAGGGCAAATGGTTAGTGAATATAAATCAGTTATGGCAATGATTGAACGCTTATCAAAACTGTATCCGCCGTTAGTTCTGAAACGTTTGGTTGATGAGCCTGCCTTAACAGAAGAAATGTTAAAGTCGGAATCGGCTGTCTCTGACTGGTGTAAAAACTTACAAGCCTTCTTTACCGATGAACATAAAGCGGGCTCTGAAGCTTATACAATTTCAGTACGTGAAGATAAAGAGCGAAATCTGTTTTTACCAAATGTTGAAATTATTTCTCATGGTATTACTCATGAGCATCGATTTAATCATGATTTTTTCCAGTCGTCAGAATACCGCGCAGTTGCTCAGCTAGGTAAAAAGATTAGCGGCCTGATTGAAGAAACAGGCTATGTGAAGCGTGGTGAAAAAGAAGAAGTGGTGGGCTCCTTTGCCGAAGCTTTGGATTGGTTAACGAAAGAGGCGAAGCGTGGCTTTATGATTCAGCGCTACAAAGGCTTAGGTGAAATGAATCCTGAGCAGTTGTGGGAAACAACGATGGATCCAGAAGTTCGTCGCATGTTGGTGGTGACCATTGAAGATGCCATTGCCGCTGATCAGATATTTACGACCTTAATGGGTGATCAAGTTGAGCCGCGCCGTGAATTTATTGAAAAGAACGCATTGGCTGTAGCTAATTTAGATATTTAGATCTTTAGGAGTGAATAAAATATGGCGGTTAAGCATTATTAGCCGTCGTTAATAACGCCATCGATTGCTCTTCAATCCATGTTTCAACTTCATTAATTAACTGCTTGGCAGATTTGTCAGCTGTAGTGACAGGCGCGCCAATAACAAAAGTAATCATACCGGCTTTTTTCTTTTGTTTATTTTGCCAATACACACCGGCATTATGTGCGATAGGTAAAATCAGTGACTCGCTGGCTATGGCGAGATTTGCACCACTGCGAGCATAGCGACCACGTTCACCGGGTTTAACTCGGGTCCCTTCCGGAAAAATCAATACAGACCTCCCTTGCTCTAACCGTTTTAAGCCTAACGACTGTACTTTGCGTAACGCATCTTTTGGTGATGAGCGATCAATCGCTATCGGTTCCATTTGCCTTAATGCCCAACCAAAAAATGGAATGCTTAATAGTTCTTTTTTAAGGATAGTGCATAGGTGAGGGAAAATAGTCTGTAAATAAAACGTTTCCCATTCTGATTGGTGTTTACACATTATCACGCAGGGTGTTGATGGGATATTTTCGCGGCCAATGACGTTAACTTTAACACCGATAAAAATGCGCGCTAAGGCAACAATCATCCGATTCCAAAGGGATATGTAAAAGAATCTAAAACGGTAAGGCAGCCAAAAAATTAAACCGCCTGTTACGCCGAACCAAAAAACGGATAAAAAATAGAAAAAATAAAAACATTTACCTTTTAAAAACAGAATCACGCTTCAAGTCCCTTAAAACTTTTTCATATGCTTTTAAGCTCAGTTAGCGCTTTTGCGGCGCGAGTAAAGAGATATCAGCAACATGTAAGAATAGTGCGCGCAAACGAGATAATAATGCCAGACGATTATTCTTAAGTGTTGGGTCATCAGCATTAACCATTACGCCATCAAAGAAGGCATCAATACTGTCTTTAAGTTCAGTTAATTTTAATAAACCATCACGATAATTAGCTTGATCAAAAAGCGGCTGAACCTCAGCTTCTTTTATTTCAATAGCATCAGCGAGTGCAATTTCAGCGGCTTCAACAAGAAGTGCTGCATTAAAATCAGAAGCCGTTACGGTGACTTCAGACTTTTCAAGAATATTGCTTACACGTTTATTGGCACCGGCAAGACTTTCACTTTCACTGGTTTTAATAAATGCAGCAACAGCTTGTACGCGGGCATTAAAATCTAAAGGGCTACTGACTTTGTTAGCTTTAACAGCAGCGAATACTTCAACCGGTAAACCTTGATCTTGATATACAGCAGCAAAGCGATCAAATAAATAATCGACAACGCGTGCAGTTGTCGATTCTGGATCTTTAATCACAGAATGCTGTGCTACGGCGCGCGCCACCCATTCATTAATATTGAGTGGCAGCTGGTTTTGCAAAATGATTTGTAGAATACCAATCGATGCGCGACGAAGCGCAAAAGGATCTTTTGAACCAGAGGGCTCTTGGCCAATGCCAAAAATGCCAGTTAAGGTATCTAGGCGGTCGGCGAGTGCAACGGCACAAGCGGTATTACCTTGCGGTACTTGATCGCCTGCAAATTTTGGCAAGTAGTGAGATTTAATAGCAGCCGCTACGGCATCGGATAAACCTTCATTTAATGCATAGTAGCCACCGGCGGTACCCTGCATCTTATCGAATTCTAAAACCATATCGGAAGCAAGATCAGCTTTACATAATTGCCCAGCTAATTTTGCTGCTTCAGCATCATCAGTATTTTGAGAGGCAGCTAAACCTTCAGCAAGCAGACCAATACGTTCGGTTTTTTCAAAAACCGTACCTAGCTGTTTTTGGAATACAATTGATTTTAAGCGCTCTCTTAAAGACGCCATAGATAACTTTTTATCCGTTTCAAAAAAGAAAGCAGCATCGGCAAGTCTCGGACGAATAACGCGTTCGTTACCACTAACGACCTTACTAGGGTCGATACTGTTGATATTACTAACGGTAATAAAGTTAGGCAGTAAGTGATTATTATTATCAACGATATGAAAATATTTCTGGTGCTCACTCATTGAATAGATAAGTGCTTCTTGAGGCACCGAAAGAAACTCGCTATCAAAATTGCCAATGAGGGCAAAGGGTTGCTCAACTAATGCCGTCACTTCATCAAGCAGGTCGTCTTCAATAACGGCTACGCCATTAACTGTCTTAGCAAGTTCGGCAACTTGTATTGCAATAGCTTCGCGACGCTTGTCGAAGTCAGCAATAACATGGCCTTCTTCAAGTAATTGGTTTTCATAGCTAAGTGCACTATTAATAGTGATGGGTGCCGGCGCATGAAAGCGATGACCAAAACTTTGTGACCCAGACTGTACACCTAATATAGTGCAGTTAACCGGATCTGAATCTAAGAGTGCAACCAACCACTGCACGGGTCGGACAAACTCAGCTCGCGAAGCACCCCAGCGCATACGCTTGGGAATGGGTAATGCATCCAAGGACGCAGCAATAAGACCTTCAAGTAATTCTGCAGTCGCCTTTCCTTTAGCAACACTTCTGAATCCAAGGCGTTCACCTTTATCGGTATTAATGGTGATTAGCTCATCGAAACTAATACCGTTACTACGAGCAAACCCTTCTGCGGCTTTACTTGGCTTGCCTTCTTTATCATAGGCAGCAGCAACAGCAGGACCTAATTTTTCTATATTTTTATCCGGCTGTTGGGTTTGTAAATCAGAAATTAAAATAGCGAGTCGACGAGGTGTGGCGAAGCTTTTAACGTTATCGGCGTTAAAGCTTAAATCAGCGCTTCGCAAACCGGCTAATAACCCTTGTTCAAAAGCAGCTGAAAGCGCTTTTAAAGCGGTTGGCGGTAATTCTTCAGTACCTAATTCTATTAAACAGTTAGCGGTGGTATTCATTGTCCCGCCTCCTTTTTGCCTTTTTTATCTTTCTTAGTATTTTCTTTTTCAAATTTAGCGAGTGCGTCCAATCTTAACGATTCCTCTGCAAGTGGAAAGCCGAGTTCGGCACGTTTTTTATAATAGGCTTCGGCAACTGCACGCGCTAAGGTTCTAACGCGTAAAATAAATCGCTGTCGCTCAGTCACTGAAATGGCATGCCGTGCATCTAATAAATTAAATGCATGTGATGCTTTCATTACTTGCTCATAAGCTGGTAAAGGTAAATTCGCTTCATTTAAACGTTGGCTTCCAGTTTCACACTCATCGAAAAATTGAAACAGAAAATCGACATTGGCATGTTCAAAATTATAAGC
>DMZE01000131.1 GCA_003492055.1 Cellvibrionales bacterium | reverse complement strand
GGTAAGGCAAGAAGTAACCATGCTTTACCGCAAGGTGAAATTAATCAACTACTTATTGATTTAGCAAAGGCGGGCAATAAAGTTGTTCGTCTAAAAGGCGGTGATCCTTTTATCTTTGGCCGCGGTGGTGAGGAGATAGAAGGGCTTACTGAGCATGGTATTCCTTTTCAAATTGTACCGGGTATTTCTGCGGCTAACGGTTGTGCTTGTTATTCGGGTATACCGTTAACGCATCGTGATCATGCGCAATCGGTACGGTTTTTGACAGGCCATTTAAAAGATGGATCTATGGATCTGCCTTGGCAAGAGCTCTTGCCAGATTCACAAACGGTCGTTATTTATATGGGCCTCATTGGCCTTGAAATCATCTGTAAGCAGCTTATAGCGCATGGCAAGTCTGCTGATACGCCCATTGCATTAGTTGAGCGTGGTACCACGCCGAACCAGCAAACCCATATTGGAACGTTAGAGACCATTCATGGCATTATTCAAGGCAAAGAGGTGCATGCGCCCACTTTGATTATTATTGGCAGTGTTGTTAGCCTTCATAGTCGATTACAGTGGTTGAATCCTGCCTAGCTCTTATATAGCTCTTATATGGCCCTTACATAGCTCTTGCCTAGCTCCGACACGTATCCTTATACCTTTAGCTCTCTCTATAGCGCTCGCTATATTCATTTTGTTTCTAATTTCTTCGCTCTATCTTATTGATTTTCTGTTATTTAATGTTCTAACGCTTTTGCGTATAAAGTTTTCTGGTTGATTGCCGATAATGTTTATATGCAGCGCAGCTATTATTTTTCGTTAGTAGTTGGTCGGTTTTAGGTGGCGATTTTCAAGTCTATATTTCTAGGTCTACATCGCTAGTCTTATATCGTTACTTGAGCTTTAGTTGCCAGGCTTTAGTTGCGAGGCTTTTTTTTCAATGCTATTTATTGTTACCGTTTTTACTGCTTTATGAATACATTGTTAAAATCTGTTAGTTAACGCTAGAGTAAATTTATGGTCAACATAACCAATGTGGGTAATACAGTATCCGCACCAGCGTCCGACAATAATCAGCGCTCGCCTGCAGAAACGGCGAGGTCGACAGTGAATGCGCCTAATATTGACCCGACTAGACAGCCCAAATTTGTCGATCGTCGTCGTAATCGTGATCGTAGAATAAAAAATCAAACCCCTTTGCTTGATACGCGCAGAAATGTTGATCGTCGCCGTACAGCAAGGTTAGATATCCAAGTCTGATTTTCTTCAATCTTTAAGTTCTCTCCTTTTTTACTTTGCCAATTCCCTCTGTTATTCATATATCTAAGAATTTTTTTTGGTCGCTAAGGTCTTACTAAGCGCTATATAATTCTCATGGCCTGTTATCATCATAATCTATGAGGTAATCTTGCTTTGCGATTTTTGTTTAAAGCTTATTCATGATAGGAAAAATTATTTTGTTTGACTACGATTTATTTGTTATTGGTGCTGGTTCTGGTGGAGTGAGGGCTTCAAGAATGGCTGCCGCTACTGGTGCCAGAGTTGCTGTCGCTGAAGAGAAATATTTAGGCGGTACCTGTGTCAATGTAGGTTGTGTGCCCAAAAAATTATTTTATTACGGTTCGCATTTTCATGATGATTTTAATGATGCCAAAGGCTTTGGTTGGAATGTGTCGGCTACGGAATTTGACTGGCCAACATTACGTGATAATAAAAATACAGAAATAGCTCGCCTTAATGGTATTTATCAAAAGATGCTCGATAACGCAGCTGTCGTTATTATCGAAGGGCGCGCAACTATTAGAGGTAAACATACAGTAAGCATTAACGGCCAATCGATTACCGCTGAACGCATTTTGATAGCGGCGGGCGGCCGACCCTATGTGCCGACCTTCGATGGCGCCGAGCACGTTATTACCTCCGATGAGGTGTTTTATCTTGAGCGGCTGCCTACTAATGCCTTAGTTGTTGGTGGTGGTTATATAGCCGTTGAGTTCGCCGGTATTCTTAATGGCTTGGGTGTTAATACAGAGTTGTCTTATCGTGGTGCGCAATTATTAAAGCGCTTTGATCATGATCTTGGTTTAAGGCTAGCTGACGAGCTGGTTAAAAAAGGCGTTAAGCTCTCGTTAGAGTCGGACATAGAAAGCATAACTAAGCAGTCTAACGGTTCGTTGCAGGTTCTATTTAAGTCTGGAGAAGAACGGTGTTACGGCGAGGTCTTATATGCAACCGGTCGAAAAGCTTATACGGCTGACCTTGGTTTGGCGAACACGGCTGTAGTAACACGAGATAACGGTACCATTGTTGTCGATGACTATTTCCAATCGGCGGAGCCAAGCATTTATGCCTTAGGCGATATTATTGGCACGCCTGAGTTAACACCAGTGGCTTTGGCACAGGGTATGGCTTTTGTTGATACTTATTATAAGGGTTCGCCACGTGTTGTTGATTACGACAATATTGCTACCGCAGTTTTTTGTCAGCCGAATATTGCGACTGTTGGTCTTACTGAAAGTGAGGCGCGTGAGCAATACGCTGATATCGATATTTACCAATCTGAATTTCGCCATCTAAAACATACTCTGAGTGGAAACACTGAGCGTACATTTATGAAGCTAATCGTCGATGTTGCCTCTGACAAAGTGTTAGGTGTTCATATGCTAGGTGCCGAAGCTGGCGAGATTATTCAAGGCTTAGCTGTGGCTATAAAAGCAGGAGCGACTAAAGCTGATTTCGATAGCACTATTGGGATTCATCCAACGGCCGCTGAAGAGTTTGTAACCATGCGCGATGCAGTGAGTTGATAGGATAGGTGATTGTTAATGACTAAAAAGATAACAGTCTACCTTTTCTTTAAGAGGGTAGACTGTGTCCAAAGCCTTT
>DMZE01000209.1 GCA_003492055.1 Cellvibrionales bacterium | reverse complement strand
TATTCCGAGTTGATTCATTAGTGGCACGTTTACCTCGCTCACCTGACGCTATGTCTTTAGGTGAGGCTGATGATGAGGCAGATGATGAGACTAATAAAGCCATATATTCTGAAGCACCCACTAAAACAGTATTTTCATTAGTTAACGGTGAGTTACGCCTAGATTTAATAGCCTCGGCCATTGATTTAGGTTTACGTATTACGCATATCAGTGCAAAACAGTTATCGCTTTCATTGGATAAGACCTCGACGAATGAATGGACACTGCTGGGTTTAGACTTAACCGGTGAGCGTCAGTCTTTATCGTTAGATGAATTTGTTCGGCGTTTGCAGATGATTGACGCACAAGAAATTAATATTGATTTACCGAATGACCAATGGGTATCGACTAACCAGTGGGTAGATTCGCGAATACAAATGCCGGTAATGCAAATGCATTTTCAGCAGTTTGATCAGACGCGACAATTTATTTTTACGCAGCAGGGTGGCGACGACGGCAATTTAACTATTTATGCTAATGCGATTGGCGATCCTTTTTCAGCGGATGCGCAAGTGGATGTGTATGCTGTCGCTGAGCAGTTGAACTTGTCGCCTTGGTTTATTTCAAAGACTAGTAACGGTAGCTCTAATGCCAGTAAGAGCGCCAGTACTAACAATAATAATCAATGGTTAGTGGATGATTGGAGTGGCCAATTTTGGGCGGTTAAGAAACCGCATGAAAACTGGCAGGCCAGCGTTGAAATAAACAATGGCATGCTACAGCAAACAAGTAACCCTGATTGGCAATTAAGTGATATTACTTTACGCTTAAGTGCCGAAGCCAATGACCAGCAAGGCATCGATTTATGGTGGCAGCAATTAGGTGCTACATGGCGTGATGAACCGTTAAATATGCCGCTAGCCAACATATCGATTGAGCGAGACAAAACCACGGTATCGAATATTGTGTTGAGTATGCCGACAGTGGATATTGGTCAGCTAACAGAGATAGTGAATGGCAGCCAATTACTCAACGAAAAATTATCCGACGCATTACAGTCATTAAATGTCGATGGTTCGCTTAATCAGCTGCATGTTGCTATTCCTTATAATCAAGAAATGGCAGGATTTAAACTAGAGGCGCTATTAGACGATGTAAGCGTTAATGCTTGGAAAAACATTCCAGGCGTTACGGGTTTAACGGGTTATGTTAATGCTTCATCGACATCAGGCAATATTGAGTTAGTTAACAATAAGCATTTTTCTTTACACCTTCCTAAGGTTTATCACGACGCTTTATTATTTGATCAAATAGAAAGTCGAGTGAGTTGGTCAATATTAAATAATCGACTCTTAATTAGTGCTGATGATATGCACTTTGCGATGACAGGTGATGAAGGCAGCTTTGCTGCTCGATTCTTCATTAATGGTCAAACTCGTGCCGAAGATGAATCTAGCCATATGGCGATGCATATTGGTGTGAGTGATTCACACAGTTCACAGCTGCTTAAATTATTGCCTTATAAAATAAATAGCAATGTGCAAAAGTGGATTGCGCAAAGCGATTTTGATGCCGATATTGTTGACGGTGGTTTTGTTTATCATGGTTCTTTAGCGAAAGAAGATAAGCATAAGCGCAGCATTCAAATGTATTTAAATTTAGCGGATGCTAATTTTAATTTCCATCAAGCATGGGCGCCAGTAACAAAAGTTGATGGTTTATTAATGTTGGCGGGCAGTGATGTTCAAATGTCAGTTTATTCGGGTGAGTTTGAAAAGCTAGTCATGAGTGAAGCTAACGTGCTTGTTCGCGGAGCAGGCGATGATGCAGCGGTTGAGATTGATAGTCATTTTTCCGGTGGCTTTGGTGATGCGTTAACTATTTTGCAAACATCACCGCTAAAAGCGCGCTTGGAAAATACCCTAGGTGATTGGCAAGCCTCTGGCGAGTTACAAAATGCGAAGATGCATTTATATGTACCGTTAAAAAAAGGTGATATTGATAAAACTCAAGTGGACTTTGCCGCTGCCATAACAGACGGTGAGCTCAATATGGCGAATATCGGTTTGGTGGTGAATGACCTTGCCGGACCTATTGCCTATTCATCGAGCAAGGGTTTAGTGTCTGAGACGCTTAATGGTCGTTTATGGGATAAGCCGATTAGTTTGGTGTTAGGTGATTATAAAAATGACCCTCAATTGCAAAACGGTAATAGCGTTAGAGTCGACGGGCAATTTGATGTAGAGACTCATCACTTATATGAATGGTTAAAGCAGCCAGCTTTAGCCATGACAGAAGGTACCGCTTCGATAGATCTAAGAGTTGATCATAGTGTTGAGAAAACGGTATTAACCGCTAACAGTGATTTAGTGGGTGTAGAGATCAAATTGCCGGCATCGCTGTATAAGCCTAAAGAGGCGAGTGCAGACTTAGCATTGAATTGGCAAATGAGAGCAGCTAACCAGCCAATGACATTGAGTGTCGCTAATCATGCTTATATGCAGTTAAATTTTGATCGGTATAAGATGCAAGGTGGATCAGTCATTGTAGGTAAAGATGCAAGTGATTCAGTGGCTATTGAATATGCAGAGTCTCGCAAAAATAAACTACTTATTTCAGGGTATATACCTGAGTTTAACTTAACCGAGTGGCTCTCTATTTTTGATCACTACGCAGAGGCAGCTGCCGATCTTCATCTAAATGCAAAAAGCAGGAATGATGATTTATTATCAATAAATTCATCGTCTGTAAGTTCAACCTCTTCAAATATAGTAGTTAAAAATTTACGATTAGATAACGTTCTTGCTTTCGGCGAAGTGTTTTTGCATGGAGTGATAAGTGCTGCTGAAATAGATCAGCGTTGGCAGTTTGATATTGAGAGTGACCAACTTAAAGGGCGTATATCTTTACCGATAGAGAATACAGCAACAACTCTTCCTGTTGTTGGTGAGTCTTTATCCTCTTTGAATGATATTCCATTAATTTTGAGCGGCGTAGAAGATGCCCAGCGCTATCTAATTGATTTAAGTTATCTGCGTCTGGAAAAACCCCATACACTTGAATCAAAAACAACAGATGCTGATAGTGCATTTTTATTGCCTGAAAATTTAGTGGCTGCAAAAATTGATATACAGCAGTTATATTTGGGTGATCAAGATATAGGCCAATGGAAGTTCTTATTAAGTCCTTCGAATAATGCTGTATTGGTTCATGATCTTCACGTTAATTATGCTTCTATGTTGTTTAGTACTGAGGCTGATAATGGTTTGCTTTGGGCTAAAAATGAAAGTGGCGAGTATGCGTCCTCTCTATCACTTATAGGCAAGAGCGATTCAATTGAAGATTTTATTAGTCACTTTGGCAATGATGCTAAAGGGCAATCACCTATTAGAAGTAAGCATGCAGACGTAACCATTGATTTAAGTTGGGAGGGTGGCCCTGATACGTTTACATTAAATAAAGCTGATGGCACTATCGAATTTAATTTTAAAGATGGTCAGTTTTTAAAAACATCCGATTCGGCAGCCGGATTACTTAAACTGATCGGAGTTATTAATTTTGACACTATAGTGCGTCGCATGAAGTTGAATTTTTCTGACCTTTATAAAGAAGGTCTCAGTTTTGATAAATTATCTGGCTCGCTAAACATCAGTGACAGCATGGCGCGCTTTTATGATACGCCCATTACGGTAAAGGCACCGTCTAGCCAGTTCTCTTTATCAGGCGAAGTTGATTTAGCTGCATCAACTATTGATGCTAAATTAATTGCTACTTTGCCTGTTGCGTCTAATTTACCTTGGGTAGCTGTGCTAACCGGCGGGCTCCCTGTAGCGGCGGGGGG
>DMZE01000283.1 GCA_003492055.1 Cellvibrionales bacterium | reverse complement strand
TTTTCCATAAATTCCGACATATCTAAACGAACCAATGACGATTCGCTATCGAACAAAAAGCTCGCTAAGGATTTGCATAACTCGGTTTTACCCACGCCTGTAGGCCCAAGAAACAAAAAAGAACCGTTAGGTTTATTAGGATCAGATAATCCTGCACGCGAACGTCTAACTGCATCGGATACCGCTTTTACCGCTTCATCTTGACCGACAACCCGATGATGTAATTCAGCTTCCATACGCAGCAGTTTATCTTTGTCGCCTTCAAGCATTTTATTAATAGGAATACCGGTCCAGCGCGACACCACTTCAGCCACTTCTTCATCGGTAACGCGGTTGCGTAGTAATGTCATTACCGGCGTATCGGTAGTTGCAATATCGGCAAGCTGTTTTTCTAACGCAGGAATAGTGCCGTATTGTAGTTCTGACATACGGCTTAAATCACCGCTTCTCGAAGCGGCTTCTAAAGCAATACGCGCCTGCTCTAGTTCAGATTTAATTTGTTGATCACCCTGCACTGTCGCTTTTTCTGCGCGCCACACTTCATCTAAATTGGCAAATTCTTTTTCGACCACCGCAATATCATCGGTTAAGATTTTTAATTGTTTTTTTGCTGCTTCGTCTTTGTCTTTCTTAACCGCTTCACGCTGTATTTTTAATTGAATTAAACGCCGCTCTAACTTATCCATAACTTCAGGCTTAGAGTCAATTTCCATGCGAATACGACTCGCGGCTTCATCAATTAAATCGATGGCTTTATCGGGTAATTGTCTATCGGTAATGTAGCGCTGTGATAATTTTGCCGCGGCGATAATGGCAGCATCGGTAATATCAACCCCATGATGCACTTCATAGCGTTCTTTTAAGCCACGTAAAATAGCAATGGTATCTTCTTCTGAAGGCTCATCGACAAGTACTTTTTGAAAGCGACGTTCTAACGCGGCATCTTTTTCAACGAACTGTCTATATTCATTTAATGTGGTTGCACCCACACAATGTAACTCACCCCGCGCTAAGGCCGGCTTTAACATATTCCCCGCATCCATTGCACCTTCGGCTTTACCTGCGCCAACCATGGTATGCAATTCATCAACGAATAAAATAACTTGCCCTTCATGCTGCGACAACTCTTTAAGCACCGCTTTTAAACGCTCTTCAAAATCACCACGGAATTTAGCACCCGCTAATAAAGCAGCAAGATCCAACGATAATAGCCGTTTATTTTTAATACTTTCAGGCACTTCGCCATTAACAATTCTTTGCGCCAAACCTTCAACAATAGCGGTTTTACCCACTCCAGGCTCACCAATAAGTACTGGATTGTTTTTAGTCCGCCGCTGTAATACTTGAATAGTGCGACGTACTTCATCATCACGACCAATAACCGGATCTAACTTACCTTGTTCAGCCAACGCGGTAAGATCAATCGTGTATTTATCTAAAGATTGTCGATTACTTTCTGCATCGGCTGATATCACGGACTCGCCCCCACGGATGTTATTGATGGCTTGTTCAACTTGTGTAGCATCAAAGCCCGCTTGTTTAAACAAAGGAAACAACATTGAATTTTTTTGTAGGGCCGCAGACAAAACCGCTTCACTAGAAATAAACTGATCACTTTTATCTTGCGCATATTTATCAGCAAGGTTCAAAAGTTTGGCTAAATCAGGCGAAGCTGCTATCTCGCCTGTCGCCTGCTGAAGTGTAGGGAATGATGCTACCGCCTGCTCTAGCGCACTCATTAATAACGGCAAGTCACCACTCGACTGCTTTAATATAGGCGTAACCGAACTGTTAGTCGCATTTAACATGGCAAGCATAAGATGAGCCGGTTCAATGGCTGAATGATTTTTACCGACCGCCATGGACTGGCCATCCGCTAACGCACTTTGTAAAGCTTGAGTAAAACGATCAAATCGCATGGTACTTACCCCTCTATCATTGTGTGTTTAATTGCCGCAAATGCTGTAATTTATTCTTACAGCATTTGTTTATACAACATTTGTTTATACAACAAAGATAGGGGCAATAAAGATTATTTCAAGGGCGAACAAGAATTAAGGCTATGAGGATTCAGATATGAATCCTCAACTAATGGTGATACTTAAAAAATAAGTCAATTAAACTTATTTTTTACTCTCACGAATATCAAAGATGGGGGCACGTGGCGCATCAAGTAAACCGAATGATCCACGATTTAACCAAGAGCGATGATCAAGATTAAAATCAGCCGCAAAGCGGTAATCGCCATTTTCATCCAGAGAGGGATGATTAGGAAAGTTCGCTTTTAATACGGCTAGATTATCATCGGCAAGCTCAGTTAAATCCATGCGGTGATAACAAAACACTAATAAGGCAAATGCATCACTCATAGCCTCGGTACGTGGATATTGTTCTACCACGGCTTTAGCGCGATTAATGGCTGCGGTATAAGCACGACGTTTAACATAGTAATTAGCCACCACCATTTCATGACGTGCTAACACATCCTTAATATTGACCATGCGCACACGGGCATCGGCGGCGTAAACACTATCGGGATAGCGACGTAAAAACTCCTGAAATTCACGGAATGATCGGCGTGCTGAAGCGACATCTCTTGCTGAATGATCCGTTTGATAGAAACGTGACAGCAAACCGGGCTCAAGACTGTAGTTGGCTAACCCTTTCATATACCAAGCGTAATCGGCATCAGGGTGTCTAGGGTGAAGGCGTAAGAATCGATCGGCAGCAGCGATTGCTGCCTCTTCATTATTATCTCGATAGTAGGCGTAAACGATTTCTAGCTGAGATTGATCGGCATAAACGCCAAAAGGAAAGCGTGACTCAAGCAACTGTAGGTTTTTAACTGCCAAATCAAATCGTTCATCATCAAAGTATTCTTGAACACGCTCATAAAGCTGCTGCTCAGATAATAAGCGCGCTTTTTCACGTTCTTCATCGGTTTTATCTTTACTCTTAAAAACTGAACAACCAGCCAGCAAAATAATCAACGTAGCAAAAACGCCATAAGTGGTAAGTTTGTTCATTCGAATCTGATGCCTCTGTAAGAACTACGGTGCCAACTATTGGCGATTGTGTGATTACCGCCTTTATTGGGCGAGTTCTGATGATGATGTTATACCACTCGCCCAGACTACGATACAATTGCGGGCTAATGAGGCCAATTATCACATAACTCAGCCTTAATCGCTCACGCGCACAACTGAAATTATCATTCTATGAGCAATACGACAGCAAATTCGGACCAAAATCCGCAACCAAAAACCAGCAAATCCACTTCGGACACTCTCGACGACTCATCGGTTGAGGATAATCCACTGCCAATTGATAGTAATGACCCGTCTGACAATATCATTCATCGCAGCGCCACCATCACCGAAGAACTTTCGGGTAAACGCTGTGACCAGATAGCGGCTAAACTGTTCCCTGAATTTTCTCGTGGCAAACTACAAAGCTGGATTACTTCAGGAGAACTCACCGCCGATAACCAGCAATGCAAACCTCGCCAAAAACTCTTTATTGGGGCTCAATTAGACTTAACCGCCGAGTTTACGCCAGTATCCGATTGGGCTCCCGAAAGCCGCCCCATCAATATTGTTTATGAAGACGAACACTTATTAGTCGTTAACAAGCCTATTAATTGCGTTGTTCACCCTGCTCCCGGCTTATTATCTGGCACCCTAGTCAATAGCGTATTAGCGCACTGCCCTGGCAACTCAGCCTTGCCTCGTGGCGGTATAGTGCATCGCCTAGATAAAGACACCACCGGCTTAATGGTTGTCGCTAAAAGCTTAGAAGCGCATAGCAGCCTCGTTAGGCAGCTACAACAACGTACCGTAAGCCGTGTTTACCGCGCCGTAGTTAAAGGCAACTTTATTTCTGGCGGAACAGTCGATGCACCTATTGGACGACACCCCAGTGCTAGAACTAAAATGGCGGTCGCTAAAATTTCAGACACTAGCGCATCAAAAGCGGCTGTAACGCATTACCGTATCTGCGAACGATTTGCTCATCACACTGATCTCACCGTTAAACTTGAAACCGGCCGCACCCATCAAATACGGGTTCATATGGCGCATATTAAACATCCCTTAGTCGGTGATAAAACTTACAACACGCGGTATCAACAAATTTCTGGCGTAAGCACTGAGCTCGATGAAATATTGAGACAGTTTCCACGCCAGGCGCTGCATGCCTTTCAATTGAGTTTTGAGCATCCCGCGACGCAAGAAATGGTTGAGTTTCAATGTGATTTACCCCATGACTACAGCCAACTCGTTAATGCCTTACGCGCCGAAGATAACCGACCTAAATACGAAGAATGACCGTAACGCCGGACACTGCTATTAAGCCCATTAAGCCCATTTGGCCGGCACCCGCCCATGTGATTGCCGGCGTGAGCACGCGTAGCGGCGGATGCAGCCAAGCGCCCTTTAACTCATTGAACTTAGCGCAGCATGTAGGCGATAAAGCCGATGATATTATCAGCAACCGAACACAATTAGCGCTATCTGAAAACAGCTCCCCACAGCAGTGGCAATGGCTAGAGCAAAGCCATAGCACGACTATTATCGAAGTAGATAA
>DMZE01000229.1 GCA_003492055.1 Cellvibrionales bacterium | reverse complement strand
GCGTCCAAATTGCTTGCGCAATTAGTCGAACCGGTGGCGGTGCTCGCCGCCCACCAGCACCAAACAAAAAACCCCGCCAAAAGAGGCAGGGTTTATTTGTTTGGTACCAGTGGGCGGACTCGAACCGCCACTCCCGAAGGAACCAGATTTTGAATCTAGCGTGTCTACCAATTTCACCACACTGGCCTTACTTAAAATTTTAAGCCCTTTAACTTTGTTTGCTATCGGCTTAACGTTTGGTTGCTAATTAATCGAGCAGCTCCAAACGGGCAGCGATTATATCAGCGGAATCGAGGGGTGCAAGCGATAAACGCGTTTTCTCGCTTTCAAACAACAACAGATTACTCTAACGGTATAAACTCAACGCAATGAACCGCATTCTCGATAATATTGTCCTGTAAATCACTGGCTTACGTTCCGTTTTTCCGCTAATCTGAACAACAAATTTCGTCTAATCTAATAAGCTGTTTGTTCACCATGAATTTAACTGATTTCCAATACCAACTCCCCGATGAATTGATCGCTCGTTATCCAGCTGAGCAGCGTACCGCTTCGCGTTTGCTGGCGATGGATCGCAATGATGGCAATCTTGGTCATCATGGCTTTGTCGATTTAGTCGATCTTCTTAACCCTAACGATTTACTTATATTTAATAACACACGTGTTATTCCTGCTCGCCTGTTTGGTGAAAAAGAAACCGGCGGTAAAGTCGAGGTTATGGTCGAACGCATTACTAGTGGCTCTCGAGGTATCGCCCAAATCCGTGCGAGTAAATCACCTAAACCCGGTAGCCGTATCTTACTCGATAAAGATTTGTCGATTCGTGTTGTCGATCGTGTCGATGATATGTTTCTTATTGAGAGTGATGACGATGCTTCACTGGCGATGGTTTTACAGGCTGTGGGGCATATGCCTTTACCGCCTTATATTGATCGTGAAGATGAAGACATGGATAGGGAGCGCTATCAGACGGTTTACTCTGAGCGCGAAGGTGCCGTTGCTGCGCCAACCGCCGGCTTGCATTTTGATCAGGCTATTTTGAATACGCTGCGTGACAAAGGTGTTAATTTTGCTTTTGTTACCTTACATGTTGGCGCTGGCACTTTTCAACCTGTGCGTGAAGATCAAATTGAAGACCATAAAATGCATTCCGAATACGCCGAAGTCGGTGCCGATGTCTGTAATCAGATTCGTGAGGCGAGGGCTGCGGGCGGTAGAATTATTGCAGTGGGAACGACTTCGGTCCGCTGTATAGAAACGGCAAGTGTTGCTAAAGGCTGGATTGAGCCCTACTACGGCGATACAGAAATCTTTATTTACCCCGGTTATGAATATAAAAGTATCGATGCGATGATTACTAATTTCCATTTGCCTGAATCGAGCTTAATCATGTTGGTCAGTGCGTTTGCCGGTCGGGAAAATACTTTAAATGCCTATCAAGCAGCGATTGATCAAAAGTATCGCTTCTTCTCTTATGGCGATGCTATGTTTATTAGCTAAGCATCTAAAATGACTTTAATTAATAATTGTATGAATATCGTTAATACTGAGAGTGCCATTGAAATTTTCTGTTAGTACTAAAGACGGCCTTGCCCGTCGTGGACAGCTTCGCTTTGATCGTGGTGTGGTGCAAACGCCAGCTTTTATGCCTGTAGGCACTTACGGTACGGTTAAGGGTATGTTGCCTAAAGATATTCATGCAATTGGTGCTGAAATTATTCTAGGCAATACGTTTCACTTGATGCTGCGTCCGGGTACCGAAGTGGTGACTGCGCATGGTGATTTGCATGATTTTATCGGCTGGGATAAGCCAATATTAACCGACTCTGGTGGCTTTCAGGTTTGGAGTTTGGGTAAGTTACGTAAAATCAGCGAAGCAGGTGTTAAGTTTCAATCGCCGATTGATGGCAGTCAAATTTTCCTTGATCCTGAAAAAAGCATTGCTGTTCAGCATGACTTAGGTTCCGATATCGTCATGATTTTTGATGAATGCACCCCTTACCCTGCTACTGAGGAGGAGGCGCGTAAATCGATGGAGTTGTCGTTGCGTTGGGCTGAGCGAAGCAGTAAGGCGCATGGAGATAATCCTGCGGCGTTATTTGGAATTATCCAAGGCGGTATGTATCAAAACCTCCGTGAAGAGTCATTAAAAGGTTTGGTCGATATTGGCTTTGATGGCTATGCCATCGGCGGCTTGTCGGTAGGCGAGCCGAAAGATGAAATGTTGCATGTGTTAGATGGGCTGGCTTCACAGTTACCTGAAGACGCGCCACGCTACCTTATGGGTGTAGGTACACCAACGGACTTAGTTGAAGCGGTTCTTCGTGGAGTCGATATGTTTGACTGCGTGATGCCAACCCGTAATGCGCGTAATGGGCATCTTTTTACTTCGACCGGTGTCATCAAAATTAGAAATGCCGTTCATCGCCATGATACAGGGCCGTTAGACAAAAGCTGTGACTGCTATACCTGCGAAAATTTTAGCCGTGCTTACTTGCATCATTTGGATAAGTGCAAAGAAATGTTGGGCGCTCAGCTCAATACCATTCATAACCTTCGCTATTACCAAAATTTGATGGCGGGTATGCGTGACGCTATTGCAAACCAATCAATGGCTGAGTTTGTCGATAATTTTTATAGTGCTCAGGCGGATAAAGTATCCGTTTCTGATGATACTAAACCACCCATCGAAAAATAAAACGGTATGTACAAGCTCTGTTTTTTTGTTCCTAAATCGCATGTTGAGTCAGTCAAGTTGGCTTTGTTTGCATTGGGCGCTGGAAAAATAGGGAACTATGATTGCTGTGCTTGGCAGGTGGCTGGGCAGGGACAATTTCGTGCGTTAGAGGGAAGTGTGCCCTTTATTGGTCAACAAGGTGTTGTTGCAAGCGTTGATGAATACCGTGTAGAAATGGTAGTGAATGACGATATTATAGCGTCAGTGGTTGAAGCTCTAGTTGAAGTGCATCCCTATCAAGAGCCGGCCTATGAGTATTGGCTTGTGAACGCTAGCCTCTAAGATTGATTGGCGGGCTTAATGGTTTATTTGCCTAAAGGGCAATATATCGGCGGTCTGTTTTGTATGGCCTTGAGCGTCGCTTTCATTGTTATGAAAACGTCGTGTGGAAAGCAATATGCTTTCTGATTGCATAGTACGAAGATCTTTTAGCATTGATTGCATATGCTGAAGTGATTCTTTCATCATGCTTGATAGCTCTTCGCAGGCTTCCATTTCTGAAGATGCGAGACTTCGACGACTATTGATTTGAAACATGAGTCCATGTAAGCGAGGCTTAGCATGATCGGGCGCTTCGTCAATGACTTTATTACACAGGGCAATGCGAAGACTCTCGAGTTCTTCGGGATCGTTTTTTGCCATAGATCGCAAGGTATCAAAGTCTGGCAGAGTCAGTTTTTGAAGCTCTGTAGTAGCAGATGATTTTGAATGGGTATTTGTGTGTGTATCGTCGTAAGACATCCCTAACTCGCTTTATTAATCCTAAAATGATTTTTTAAACGCATTAATAACGTACTCATGACGATGTTATATCGACAGCGGAGATTTTTTTCAGGTTTTAAACTTTATCTCGCACAAACAGCTAATCAATCTATTGGAGTGGCTCCAATGTCTTTTTTTTGTTGTGTACTGAGTTTTATCAATTGATTAACAACATGGTTGTTTTTGTTTTTCGTTATTTATGTTGTTAATAAATTTACGTTGTTTCCCCGAATAATTTGCTAATTGACTTACACTTGCTATGACTTTTTTATGGAGTCACTGAATTGGTTGAGCAAAGTCATATTACTTGATTCAATCTAGTTGTTCAATAAGTAATCAGCTATAGATCTTCGTCTGATCTATATAATGGCTGAGTTGAGAGAGCTTTTTTATATTAATTCATTTTAAAACAATGGGTTAGTTGTGATTTAAAGATTTGTTTTTCTGACCAACGGTTATGCTTGTTATGTATTTTTCTTCTCCGCTTGGTTTAAATGACGTTTTGATGGGGCTTAAAAATTATGATGTATTCGCTTGGAGAGTTTTCCCCTTTGCAGCATCAGCCGGTAAATTTTATTGCTCCTGATGCGCAAGTGATTGGGCGTGTCGAAATAAAAGCGAATGCGAGTATTTGGTTTGCTGTCGTCATCCGCGCCGATGTTGAAAGCATCACTATTGGTGAAGGGTCTAATATTCAAGATGCTGCGGTATTGCATGCCGACCCTGGCTATCCTTTAGTTATTGGTCGTCATGTTACCGTTGGCCATAAGGCAATGCTGCACGGTTGCAGTATTGGTGATAATAGTTTGGTGGGTATTAATGCGGTGATATTAAATGGCGCTAAAATTGGCAATTACTGTCTTATTGGTGCTAATGCTTTGGTGACAGAAAATACGGTTATTCCTGATGGTGTCATGGTCTTGGGTTCACCGGGAAAAGTGGTAAGAAAGCTGTCAGAGGAAGAGTGCAAGGCATTGTCGCAAGGAGCGTATCATTATATTGATAATGGACAGAGGTTTATGCGTGATTTAAAAGTGGTTGATCGGTCAGTTTAGTATTAAATTGAAGTGTTAAATAAAATAGTATGTTTTGGAATGGCGATTGAATCAATGAGTTTAAATAAAATCGAGTCACCTTGTATTGGTGTTTGTGTGTTAGATATTAACGACGTTTGTGAGGGCTGTTATCGTAAGGCTGACGAAATCGGTCGCTGGTCGATTTTGAGTGAAGAAACTAAGCGAGAGGTTGTTAACGCTAGTGTGCAGCGAGCAAAGGATTTGGGACGATTAATTGAGTAGAGAGAACGCTTTAATTTCAGTATTTAAAGCGTTTTTTTAATGCTCATTATGATGTTTGTTATTGGCTAGCGGTATGCGTAGCGATCTTACACTGCTAATCATATTATCCTGAACATCTAATATTTCGAATCGATAATTATATAATGCAAGGCTAACGCCGCTGGCATCGGGGAACGATTCAAGTTGCTCTAAAATAAGGCCGTTAAGGGTTTTTGCACCCTGTGTTGGTAAATCCCACTCTAATTGTCGGTTAATATCACGGATAGTCGCCGAGCCGGTAATGACAAAGCTACCGTCTTCTAAGTGAGTAATGTCAGCAAATTGCTCAGTAAAGTTGGTGGTGTAATCGCCAACAATTTCTTCCAAAATATCTTCTATGGTCACTAGGCCTAATACAACCCCGTATTCATCAACCACTATACCGATACGACGTTTTTCACGTTGAAAGTTAAATAGCTGTGTGTGGAGCGGCGTGCCTTCAGGAATGTAGTAGGGCTCGCGTGCCGATTCGATCATTGCCCGTTTATCCAGCATCACTTGATCGCCATTACCGTCGGATTCAGCGGAGCCGAGAAAGCGAGAGGTTTGTCGTAAATGCAAGATGCCAACTAGGTCGTCGAGTTCATCTCTAAATAAAGGGATATGCGTGTATTCGCTAGCGCGAATTTGATCGAGCAGTACTTGTGCGCTGTCATTAATATCCATGCTGTAAATTTCATTACGTGGAATCATAATGTCATTAACAACAACATTTTCTAGGTCGAGAATGTTCATTAACATGCCACGACGTTTTTTAGGGATTTGCCCGCCAGATTCTTGCACTAGAACGCGCATTTCTTCAAAGCTAAGTTCATCGTTTTGGATGTATTGTGGGTTGCCGCCCAGCCATCGAATAATAGCGTTAGTAATATGGTTGGTGACAAACACTAGCGGGTAAAATATAACTTGCAGTGGCTGTAAAATATAAGACGCAGGAAAGGCTACTTTTTCAGGATATAAAGCGGCAAAAGTTTTGGGTGTAACTTCGGCAAATATTAAAATAACTATTGTTAAAGCGGCCGTAGCAATAAAATAACCTGCATCACCGTAGAGTCTTACAGCAATAGCCGTTGCCAGTGAAGCGGCAGCGATATTGACGAGGTTATTGCCTATAAGGATTAAGCCAATTAATCGATCGGTACGACCAAGCAATCGTGAAGCTTTGCGCGCGCCACGATGACCACTCTGTTTAAGGTGTTTTAGCCGGTAGCGATTTAACGCCATCATGCTAGTTTCTGAGCTTGAGAAGAATGCTGAACACAGGATGAGAAAAAACAATGCTGTGAACAGCCAACTTATTGGAATAGCGTCCAAGTGCGGGGTAGACCTCTATGTACGAATCGGACGGCAATAGTGAAGAAAACCGAAGGGTTTAGCAAGCGTAAATTAGGCTTGCGGGTTAGCAATGCCGGGAGCTGCCTGGCGCAGCTTTAGTTTATTGGAGTCTTAATTTGAATATGGAGAGTTATTTTAACATTGCTTTAGTATGACTTTAGCAGTATCTCAAGCACAAACTTTGATCCGAAGTAGGCGAGAACTAGGGCAATAAAAGCGGCAATAGCCAGCTTTAATGCCGTTGTTCCGCGCCAGCCATAATTATGACGGCCAATCAGCAGCAGGCCATAGAGAAACCATGAGATTATTGTGAAGAGGGTTTTATGTGCGAGATGCTGAGCGAAAAGGTCATCAATAAAAATGCCACCACTAATAATGGCAGCAGTGAGTATTAGCCAGCCAATGGTAATCAGTTGAAATAGGAGGCTTTCCATAGTTTGTAATGGCGGAAGTTGACGCAGCCAGCTAATTTCATGATGGTCTTTCAAGTCGCGATCCATAAGCTTTAATGTAAGTGCGAGTAGCGTAGCGAGGCTCAGTAAGCTGTAAGCAATAATGGAGCTGAGGATATGCGTTAGCATCCCTGGCGACGTGGCCAGTATGGGCGTGTGATGAGAATAACTGCTCGCTAAAATCAAACAAATAATAGCGATAATAAATGCGGGCAGTAGCATGGCTCTGAGCGTATAGCGGGTTTGCGCGATTAAACCCATGCTCATAATAATAAATGCGGTGATTGATAGCGCATCAAAAAGACTGCTGCTTAAGCCCTGATGTTGAATAGTATTGAGGCTGATAGTGAGCAAGTGAAATACAGCACCGGCTAATCCCCAAATAGGGAAGGCTTGGGTTTGCTGTTGATTGGCATTCGACTGCATGACCATTAATAGCTGCACGGTCGCTAATGCGTAACACACAGCGGCGCTTATGGTTGCTAATATCGCTAGGGTGGGTAAATCTGTCATTGCCTGCTTAATCCTTTGTATTTGATTCTATTG
>DMZE01000280.1 GCA_003492055.1 Cellvibrionales bacterium | reverse complement strand
ATCTATCTCCGCTTAGTTAGTTCGTTAGCTGCTCTGCAAAAATATAATTTTTCACTTCATTGACAGTCATGGGAGCTGCGTTTTTAAATAGATAACCATCTAAGTCACGTACGATTGATGTATCAGGGCAGCATTTAAACCGCAAGATATACTGTGGGTCATGGCTGTATACAAAAGCGGGGACCTTTAACGATTCATCGTCACCCCATACCCAGCAAATCACGCCATATTCCGGAATGTCGTCATACCATTCGACTTCTATTTCTTCGTGAGTAATGCCGTAATCGTGATAGATGTACACCTCATCAGCGTCGCCTTTATTAACCCTGAAAGGCTCTTGTTCAGTAGAGTCGTAAAAGACTGAATAACCCTGATATGTCTTAAGAGTTTTGTTATCTAGTAGCGCTCTATAAACATCTTTACGGTTCGCTCGCGCTTTAAATTCAATTAGTTTTTTCATTACTATCTATCCCATTTAACAAACGCAAAATAAATAACCGCTACATATATAGCTATGTAAGCTATCATCGCGCCAATGAGCTCAAGCATATTAAGATGATGAGCGAATATAAATTCAATCAAACCAATAAAGGCAGCAATCAAAAAAACAACAGCTATGAATTTAGTCAGCATTAGAACTCTCCTCTACTTTTGTGATCTCGCCATCGAGGTATTGGAAGGTTTCAAAGCTTTTAACGCGCGCGTGAGGCATAGCAACATAATCCTTACGAGCACTTACTAAGGCTTCAAGATCGTTATAGAAACTACCTGCCTTCGGTACACCATTTTCGTAAGTATAAAAAGTAAAGTACTGCGGTTGAGGGATAGGGACTAGGTCTTCACACCTCTGGTCGAGAGTACTTACATAAGAGCCGAGCAGCGACCAAGTTTCAGGCACCCATTCATCGCCGTGTTTATAGTTGCGCTTTATCGCTCCGTGCACGGGGTATATTCCACCTCCATCCGTCGAGTAAATTCGCACTACTCGGCCGTCACGCGTTTGCACTTTTCCAGTTTCTAAAATTAAATCAGTCATAACGCTACTCCGCTGTTAAATGCTCGCTCGCATAAATCATTGCCAAGCTTAGATAGTTTGTTAGATTGCATTCGCTTTACCGCTTGTCCAGCTTCTGATAAAACAAAAGTCTCGCCAGTTTCTTTGCTCCACGCTTCTACAAGCTTTTCTGTTTTTGCATAGCAAGCTAGGTCGTCAATAGTTACACGTCTAACCCAGCCCTTGTTTGTCATAATTCCTAGCCGCGAGCCAACAGCTGAAGATTTTCTATTTGCCAATACAGCTAGTACTCTCGTAGATTGCGGACTGGTTGACAGGTGAGGGTAGAGGGCTCTTTCTAAGTCAGTCATGCTATATCAGCCGGTCTTAAGCTTGTTATCCATACCGATGCTTGAGGGTTTAGATCGCCAGCTATAAGTGAAAGCTGATCACTTGTTAGCTCTTCAAATAAACCTAAAGCGTCATCATGAGAGCCGCTTTCACTAAACGAATTAAACTCATCAACATACTCAAAAAATTGAAGCCTTCCTTTTTCGCAAAGCGAATCCATAAGCGCTTGGTTCTTGCCTTTTGTGCCTCGCTCAAAAGAGTGATAGAGAGACGTGTAAATATTTTCACCCACACTTCGAGATAGGCAGTAAATGCCAAGCCCATCGTTTTCTTGCATATACCCATGTAGTTGCTGCTTTTGCTCTGAGCTATGAGAGCAAGAATCATATTCAATCAATTCTTTTTTGAGGCCTTCATGCTGATTAAGAATATCTATAGCGCCGTTAAGTCTTTCTGTTTTTGAGTTTTGCGGCCACGTTTTAGATGAGCGCTTGATAAGCGTCTTCTTTGCCATCTCATCAAAAAAGGTTTTCCAAGGGCAGTTCTTGCCGCTCGCATACGCTTTTGATGTGGCTCTAACTTCATGAATATCAGCAAGAGACATTGTTTCTATCAAGTAATCTTCATCAGATGTCTTTGCTATGCAGTAGCCGCCAATAACCTCACCGCGATCAGATGAAAAAACATCAGCATCGTGCTGGGGTTTCTCTGCTGGCCCCTTGTATATAAACGTATCAGTTTGATAAACAAGAACCGCTTTAGCCCACTTTATAGAGCCAGTATCTGTCGCAAGCTTTATAAGCCCGCGATAAGATATATCTAGGCATATAGAGCCATCGCGCGGAACTAGGTATGCGTAATGATTAACAGGATTAAGCGAAAGACCGACAGCCGCTACATTCACAATGGCATTCTTTAGTGATGTCTGATCTTTCTTTGCGGTATCTAGGATGAATTTGCTTTTGGTTATATGCTGAACTGCAAAATGGCACTCTCTAGAAAAATCTAATAAGCTTCCATTAGCTGCATCGATTTCTTTGAATTTATCTCCGCAGGCAATTGAGATCATCTCACCTAATGTTTTCTTGCTCTCACTCATACTCTCTCTCCATTTACAGTGACTAGCCGAAGATGTGGCTCTGGCTGCGCTGCTAGCTTTCTTAGCAATTTATTGACGTGCTTTTGTGTAAGTGCATCAATAGTTCTAGTCATCGTTAGATCGCGCTTTTTAGCCGCCTTAGCTGCTTGAATAATTTTTGATTCATGACTGTTCATACGCCACCTCGCTGTCCAAGAAGCGAATAAGCTCTACATAAACCGACTCAACTTCACCGTTGGGCCACTCGACAATTGCAATGCTGTAACTACCGCTACCCTCATCATTGTCAAGTCCAAACTCATGGAAGACTGCCGCCCCTTTATCCTTAAGCTCCATAATTTTAGTTATAGAGTTTCTTATATGATGGCTAACCATCACTCTACGTTTCTTTTTCATACCTTTGCCTCCAGCTCTTTATACAGCGCATCAGTTAATAACTGGCCGATGCGAGCATCGTGACCAATGCGATGCAGTCCAATAATTAAATTAATATCGAGAGATTCACTAATTGAAGATAAACAGTCAGCCATAAGCCTAGGATCACGCTCTAGCTCAATGAGCACTTTTGAATGCGTAGAGAGAGCGTTATATTCTGCTGCTCTATCTTGCATAGCGTTGTAGTCTGCTACTGCTGAATCTGGAATATGAATGTCGCCCATGACTTTCTCCGTGTTTGTTGCTTGATGAGGTAATATTAGTAAAACACTAATAGATAGTCAATAGTAAATTACTAATATATTTTAAAAATAATCCCATCTTTTACAATTCATGGATTAAAGGGCGGGGAAGGGGCTGGTAATATGCGGTTTTATTTAAAAGGAGGTTGATATGAAATTTTTATTGAGCATCGCACTATTCTTAATATTGCCAGCTGATATCTTGGCTGATGACAAGGAGGCTGAAGTGGACAGCTCTTACTTCTATGACATGCTTGTGCAAGCTAAATATACCGGAATGTGCGGAGCATTCCGCCAGATGGGATTGTTTCAAGAATCAACAAAAATGCCCGGTGGGGACGAATTTATTACTCGATTTGTATCTACTGAAGCGACAAGAATGAATGTAAGTTTCGAGCAGCTATTATCCCGATGCAGCATGACAGCGAAGGCTTACAACGCCGCTATGAATACCGAGAGGTAAAGGTTTTTATTATTTTAGAGCTGGCAATATACTTCGGCCTGCTCATCAGCCTCTTTATTCTCTCTTTTCGATACTATAGCTATCCCTAGTATCAACAGAGCGGCAAGCGGATTAAAAATAAACAAGAGCGTTAATACGTATATCTGCTGAACGCTTCGCCTAGATACAGCCACACACAACCATATAGCCCTGCCAATTAAGAAAGCTGACAAA
>DMZE01000248.1 GCA_003492055.1 Cellvibrionales bacterium | reverse complement strand
AATTCAGATAAGAATTCAGATAAAAGTTCAGATAAAGGGTTGAGATAAATAAATGTTTACAGGATTAATACAAGCGAAAGGCAGTATTAAAAAAATTGAAGACGTAGGCGGTGATAAACGCTTACTCATTAATTCTGCTGATCTCCCTTTAGATAACGTTGAGCTCGGTGCCAGTATAGCGATTAATGGTGTGTGTTTAACAGCGGTTGAATTTGTAGAAAAAGGTTTTTGGGTTGATGTATCGATAGAGACATTAACGCATACGACCTTGGGTGATTTACAAGAAGGCAGTGCTGTTAATTTAGAAAAATCATTAACGCCTAGTTCTTTTTTAGGTGGGCATTTAGTGAGTGGTCATGTTGATGGTGTGGGTGAAATTGTTGAGCGTTATGAAGATGGTCGTTCATGGCGTTTTGCTATTCGATCGCCTGAACCTTTTGCAAAATATATTGCGCAAAAAGGCTCTATTTGTGTGGACGGCACTAGCTTAACGGTGAACGCAGTGAGTGGCGCAGTGTTTGAATTAAATATTATTCCTCATACTTTTGATGAGACGCTATTTGGTGATTACCAAGTCGGCAGTCGCGTTAATTTAGAGGTGGATGTTATTGCGCGATATCTTGAGCGTATGTCTGCTTATCAAAGCGAATAAGTGTTAACGATTAAAGTGATCAATACCTTATGAAAAAATTAAGAAAATTAAATACAACAGAAGAGCTTATTGCCGATATTCGATTGGGCAAAATGGTTATTCTAATGGACGATGAAGATCGCGAAAATGAAGGCGATTTAGTTATTGCGGCGCAATGCATAACGCCAGAAGCGATTAACTTTATGGCACGAGAAGGCCGCGGCTTAATTTGCATGCCCATGAGTAAGCAGCGTTGTGAGCAATTAGATTTGCCGTTAATGGTCGATGAAAATCGCGCGGCCTATAGCACTAACTTTACTTTATCGATAGAGGCAGCAAAGGGTGTGACCACAGGTATAAGTGCCGCCGATCGCGCCTGCACTGTCGCTGCCGCCGCCAGTAAAAGTGCTGTGCCAGCCGACATTGTGCAGCCGGGGCATATTTTTCCATTAATGGCGCAACGAGGTGGTGTGCTGGTTAGAGCAGGGCATACTGAAGCGAGTTGTGATTTAGCACGATTAGCCGGCTTTGATGAGTCTGCAGTGATTGTCGAAATTATTAATGACGATGGCAATATGGCACGTCGAGAAGATCTTGATTTGTTTGCAGAAAAGCATGACTTAAAGATAGGGACTATCGCTGATCTAATTCATTACCGTTTACTGCATGAGAAAACAGTGAATTTATTAGAGCAAGGTGAAATCAATACCGATCACGGTCCGTTCACTATTAATGTATTTCAAGATAGCACCGATGGTGAAACGCATTTAGCTTTAGTTAAGGGCTCACCTAAGGCTGATGATCCTACTTTAGTCCGCGTACATACAGGTTCAGCAGTAAGAGATATGTTAGGTGCGCAATTGAGCGATAAGCCTGATTGGAATATTCAGCGCTGTTTGGCCGCCATAGAAAAAGAAGGCTGTGGTGTGCTTGTTTTATTGGCGACACATAACACCTCGATTGATTGGTTAGGTGATGCACAAATTGCTTTGGGCCGTCGCGCTAAGCCTGCAGTGTTAGTGACTAAAGGTAGCGATTCATTAACGATAGGTGTGGGTTCGCAGATATTGCGTCAGCTAGGCGTGCAAAAAATACGTTTAATGGGGCCAGATAAACATTACAGTGGTATTTCTGGTTTTGATTTAGAAGTGGTTGAATACGTATCTTGCGATTCATAACAAAGACGGTTAAAAAATAACTATGAAGACAGAAGCACAAGATCCCCGTTCAGCTGAGTATCAGCGTTCAGCGGAGCTACAAAAAAAAATTGATGGCCTGAATGTTATTGGTGGTGTTTGCCGTAATCAGTCATACCGTGTTGCGGTTGTTGTTGGTCGCTGGCATGCTTTTATTGCCGATAAGCTATTACAAGGTGCATTGGCCGCTATTAATGAAAGCGGTATAGACGACAGCTTAATTGATATTATTTATGTGCCAGGTTCTTATGAAGTGCCATTGGCGACTAAGCGTGTAGCTAACTTAGGTCAGCATAAAGCGATTGTGACATTGGGTGTTATTATTAAAGGCGATACACCGCACTTTGATTTTGTTGCTGGTGAATGTGCACGTGGCATTGCAGATGTGAGTTTGGAATATGATTTGCCGATTGGTTTTGGTGTATTAACAGTTAACAATGTTGATCAAGCGTTAGCGCGTGCCGAAGAAGGCGAAGCGAATAAAGGTCGTGAAGCAGCATTAGCGGCATTAGAAATGGCTGACTTATTAGAGCGTTTATCGTAATGGCAAAACCTTCTCCAGATCAAATTAAACGTCGTGCAGTCGCTAGCGAACGTCATAAGGCGCGTCACTTTGCTATGCAGGGTTTGTATCAATGGCATGTAACCGGTGCGCAGGCAAATGAAATTGCTGCGCAGTTCCGTGTTGATTTTAATATGAAAGGCACCGATCTCGAATATTTTATGGAGCTTTTATCGGGCGTGCAACGCACCTCAAAGGCCTTAGATGAATTGCTGTCTCCTTATGCTGATGATAGAGCGCTGGATGAATGTGATCCCATTACGCATTCGTTATTACGCATTAGTGTTTATGAATTAAAAAATAGAATTGATGTGCCTTATAAAGTCTCTATTAATGAGGCAGTTAATCTCGCCAAGAAATTTGGCCCCGAAGACAGTCATAAATTTGTCAATGGCTTGTTAGATAAGGTCGCGACAGAAGTGCGCGCACTTGAAGTTGCTGCCCAGCAATAGTGTCTTTTATTTTGATGGTTAATTAATTGTCGCTTACTGATAGCTGCTAATCGTTGAGTCAACCATGACATCTTTATCCGAGTTTGACATTATTAAGCGTTACTTCTCTTTTACAGAGACGTCGGCAGGGCCCTCTCATGCAGGCACCTTAGTGGGTATTGGTGACGATGCCGCAGTGGTTGCCGCGCATAAAAATCCTCTAGTAGTTGCTACCGACACGCTAATAGAAGGCGTGCATTTTCCTCCTGAATTTTTAGCCAAGCATGTGGCTAGTCGTGCAATGGGTGTTAACTTAAGTGACTTTGCTGCTATGGGAGCTACGCCGCGGTGGATGACAATGGCTTTATCATTGCCACACATCGATACGGATTGGTTGGCAGCCTTCTCACAGCGTCTCGCGCAAATATGTCAGCAATATAATGTGGCCCTAATAGGCGGTGATACCACAAGAATTGATCATGGCTTGGTGATCTCTTTAACCGTAATGGGCGAGACTCAAACGCGTTCGGGTTTATGTTTACGTCGTAATGGTGCGCAAGTGGGTGACGATGTTTGGGTGAGTGGTTCTTTAGGTAAAGGGGCTGCAGCATTGCAATTGCTGATGCCATCAAAGAATTCAATGCCATGGATATGCAATAAAGAATCTAAGTCTGAATTGCTAGCATCTTTTTATATGCCTGAGCCACGATTGGCGCTAGGCCAAGGGCTTGTTGGAATTGCTTCAGCAGCCATTGATATTTCAGATGGCCTAATGGCTGATGCAAATCATATTGCCATGCAAAGCCAAGTAAAAATAATTATTGATGGTGACGCTCTGCCTATCCATAGCGGCCTAGAAACTAACCTTAATCGTCAGATTGTTCAGCAGTGGGTGCTAAGTGGTGGTGATGAATACGAACTCCTCTTTACTGCGCCTACTGATCAGTCATCAACTATTGAATCTTTATCGTTAGCGCTTGCATTGCCCTGTACTAAGATTGGTACTGTGACTGAGAATCTAAAGGAAGATAAGGCTGAGGCAGACAGCGTAAGTGTTTTTGGTGCAGGCTGGGATAGCCAAAGCCTAAAAGGCTATACACATTTTTAAGAAAAGGTGACGAAGTGAGTAATACGAATACTAAAAAAGAACCAACGTTGGCATTTTTAATTTCACATCCAGCGCATTTCTTTGGTTTAGGTTTGGGCAGTGGGCTAACAGGTTTTGCGCCGGGTACCTTTGGCACCTTAGCGGCTATACCATTATGGTTATTGATGGCGGAGCAGTTACTACTTATACAATGCGTGATTATTATAGTGGCGAGTGTTATCGGGATTTATTTTTGCGGCAAGACGGCAAGTGATTTAGGTTCACATGATCATGGCGCTATTGTCTGGGATGAGTTTGTTGGCTTTTGGTTAACGATGTTGTTTGCACCAGCCGGTTTGATTTGGCTATTAGCGGGCTTTGGTCTGTTTCGTTTGTTTGATATTGTGAAGCCGTGGCCTATTAAGCTACTCGATCAAAAAGTGCATGGTGGCTTTGGCATTATGATTGACGACGTATTAGCAGGCTTATTTGCTGGGCTG
>DMZE01000238.1 GCA_003492055.1 Cellvibrionales bacterium | reverse complement strand
ATATGAAAGATGCCGTAATTAACGCGCATAAAACGTTAATGGCAATGACAGAAGATAATCGCGCATCGTTTGGCAGTTTGGTAGACGCTTTAGAAAAAGACAGTGAGTGATAGATATTGATTTAGCGATTCGCTTTTGAGTGAGTCGTTATAGTTTTTACTTGGCACTTAGTACAAAACACAAAGCAGTTAACTATATATCCCATCTAGAATATTATTCTTGTTCCGCTAATATCTCATGTTTAGCGCGAATAAAATCACCATGACCCACATAAATTAAGTCGGCCACTTTTCGTATTAAGTGATCTTCATGTTGATCAATTTTTTTATCGGCATAAGCGACTTGCCAAATATTTTTAATGAGTTGGTATTTAGCGGCTTTATCAAATTGGCTGTTAATAATTTCGGTGAATTCAAATAGCGAAGTCGCCTCATTATTTTTTTGCTCTGCTTCTTTAAGGAGCACCTGTGCTTCTTGCTCGCTTAGCCCAAAGGTTGATTGAGCAATGGAGATAACCTCAGCAATCTCCACCTCATCAACATTGTTATCGGCACGGCAAAGCTCAATTAATAAAGCGGTAGCCGCCAACTGAGACAGTTTTTTTTCATCTGTCTCGGTTGGTGTTTTAGTGGCACTAAATAATTGAGCGAGCTTATCAAACATTAGCCATTGGCCTTTAATAATGCTTCAAGCTTCACTTGGTCAGCAGCAAAGTTACGAATACCTTCGGCCAATTTTTGCGTAGCCATAGCATCTTCGTTCATGCCCCAGCGGAATGCTGACTGACTGTTAGTCGGTTTCGCAATAACGCTGCCAGTATCGCTTTTAAGCATTTGTGGCAATACGCCATTATCATTCGCTAACTCTTCTAAAAGGTTAGGGCTAATGGTTAGTCGGTCACAACCAGCCAATGATTCAATTTCACCGATATTGCGGAAGCTCGCACCCATAACAACAGTGTTATAGCTATTCGCTTTGTAGAAGTTAAAGATTTCAGTAACAGAGATAACACCCGGATCTTCATGCGCAGCATATTCTTTTTTATCGGTATTCGCTTTGTACCAATCTAAAATACGGCCAACAAAGGGAGAGATAAGAAACACACCTGCATCTGCACAAGCGGCAGCCTGACTAAAGCCAAATAAAAGCGTTAGGTTACAGTTAATGCCTTCTTTTTCTAAATGCTCGGCCGCTTTAATGCCTTCCCATGTTGATGCAATCTTAATAAGAATACGTTCTCGGCTAATACCACTTTGCTCATACAAATCTATAACACGATGGGCTTTTTCGATAGTTGCAGCCGTATCGAAAGATAAACGCGCATCCACTTCAGTCGATACACGACCAGGAATAATCGATAAGATTTCTTGGCCAATGGCCACGGCAAATTTATCGCCAGCATCCGATAATTGCTGCTGAGAGTCAGAGCTTTGCGCGCCAGCCCAAGTTACCGCATCATTAAGCAGTGTTTGGTAGTGGGGCAGTGCCGCCGCCTTTAATAACAATGAAGGATTCGTTGTTGCATCAAGAGGAGCGTATTTTTTGATTGCTTCAATGTCGCCAGTATCGGCAACAACATCGGTCATGCTACGCAGTTGATCCAGTTTGCTTGGTGTATTTGTCATTGAGGTTTCCAAAGGCTGTGAAGAGATAAATAAGACGCTGTGCATGATACTAAAGCCCTAGGCTGGATACCATACACATGCACGTATTCTTGTTATATTGAATAGGGCTTTTAGCTAGGAGTCCCTAGCTTGGCCAATGCGTCCATAAAGACATTAATGCCTGCGCCTGTTTTGTTGGCGTTTTCACTAATATGACGTCTATAAGCGCGAGCACCGGTTTGACCATTAAACAGTCCGAGCAAATGGCGAGTCATATGATTAAGCCTAACGCCTTGGGTAAGCTGCCCATCCATATATTCGGCAAAGCGATGAGCCGCAGCAAGGCTGCTATTTATCGTGCTGGGCATAGCGCTAAGTAATTCAGTATTAGCGTCTCCATATAGCTCGCTATCGACATACTGGAGCATAGAAGGGTTCTGGTAGGCCTCGCGTCCAATCATTACGCCATCGAGTTGCTGCAGAGCCTGCTGGCAGTCATCAATAGTCTTTAAGCCGCCATTAAGAACAATGCTTAGCTTGGGAAAGTCTTCCTTAAGTTTAAAGACTCGCGGGTAATCTAACGGTGGTACTTCGCGGTTCTGTTTAGGACTTAGACCTGAAAGCCATGCTTTGCGAGCGTGGACAATAAACACTTCGCAGCCTGCTTGCGCATTAATATCCACAAACTCACAGAGCGCTTCATAGCTATCGTTATCATCCACACCAATGCGGCATTTAATGGTGACAGGTATATCCACGGCATCGCGCATGGCTTTAATGCCATCGGCAACGGTTTGTGGTTGGTTCATAAGGCAGGCGCCAAAAAATCCTGATTTCACTCTATCACTGGGGCAGCCGACATTGAGGTTAACCTCGTCATAGCCGCGATCTTCGCAGAGTTTGGCGCAATGGGCTAAATCGGCCGGGTTATTGCCGCCCAGTTGTACGGCAATAGGATGTTCGCTGGGGTCAAATTGCAGGTGGCGCTCAATATCGCCGTGAATAAGTGCGCCGGTGGTAATCATCTCTGTGTATAGGAGTGATTGCTGGGTGAGTAAGCGCCAAAAATAGCGGCAGTGACGGTCGGACCAATCCATCATAGGGGCAATGCTAAAACGTCGATCTAAATTTTTAGAATTTTTCATAAAAACAAATAGCTATGTATGTCAGTAGGTTTATTGTCGATCCTGTTTATTGCCGATCTTATTTATTACCGATCCTGTTTATTAACGATCCTGTTTATTACCGATCCTATGCAGGACTGGATCGCGGCAGGTCTGGATCGCGGGGCTGGATCTATAGATAGGGCTAATATATTAAAGAGCCTTTTAAAACATATGCTTAGATGCATAGTTTACCAGAACATTTTGGCTATAGAGCCAAGGTTAAGGCTTTCGGTGCGAGATGGTACTGCAAATTTGCTATGCAAACTAGATGTAGCAAATGTGTATGATGAGGTGATTACCTCTGTTAATCACCTCATGTTTTTCTATTATATGAGGCGATTAACGATAAGGATTACCTCATGCACGCTTGGCAGCGGCCAGAATGGCCAACTTATTCTTACAATAGGGATTAAAGTTAAACTCGGAAATAAAGCAGTATCTGAGCCAGTTTGGCGAACTAAGCGGCATTTATGGATGCATGAGTACTGACGACAGTGCTTCGGTCCCTTTAGATAGAAGCCTGCATTAATAATAATATGTTCAAAAAAATTCGTTGCGTTTAACGGTACTCGCTTTTTTAATTGATTTGATATTTAAAAATTATCTTTGCTTTTACTAAATGTGTAGAAGAGGCATTTGAAGGTGTTTCGATACCTCCTAATTTTAGGCTCGCACAATAATTAAATAGCCGGCTTTTGGCTGCAAAGGCTTTTTTAGTGGCTAATTAAATTTGCTGCTTAGCTTTCATCACAAGTATTCCTAAGTCCCACCCATCATTCGGGCAACGCTAAGGCGTCTGCTTACAGTCTTTATAGCCAACTAACTGATTTAATAATGGGGAGGATTCTCCAGGATTGTTGTCAAAAATCAGAACAGCAATGGCAATAAATGGATGCAAATGCCGAAATTAGCTGAATAGCGCTTAATTAACCTTAAATCACCCTTTAAATAATTTTTTTTGCAAAAATAAGTGTGGGTTTGTCGTTTTGGTTAGTTTCATCCTATGGGTAGGCCTTTTCGTTACTGAGCTGGCTACCGTTTTCTTAATATAAAAAATACGACTAGCTGGTGTAAATAAACATTAAGGGTGACTGGGAATCTATGGCAATTCTATGGCAATAAAGGTCCGACAAAAACGACAATCAAAGCCATCGGGTATTGGGGTATCTTTGATTTCGCAGGTTTTTTTAGAAAATAGCCACTTTCTAAAAAAATTCCTTGGCCGTTTTTTATCCGAGCGGCAAGACATTGAAGATGTGGTGCAAGAAACTTATTTGCGCGCCTATAAAGCTGAGCAGCATGGCGATGAATCCAGCAAAACCATTGAATACCCCAAAGCCTTTTTATTTCAAATAGCTAAAAATATTGCCCTCACCGAGCTCAGTAAAAAATCCCGCCGCATTACCGATTACATCGAAGATGTAGAGTTGTCGCTGGTAATGGATAACGGCGCTACCACTGAAGAAGAGTTAGAAGCCCGCGAGCATATAGACATTATTTGCGAGGCGGTGACGAGTA
>DMZE01000010.1 GCA_003492055.1 Cellvibrionales bacterium | reverse complement strand
TAACTCCCTACATCAGGCAATAGTCACAGTAGAAGCTTAAGCATTATCAGGTATAATGCCGCGCATCGAAAAGCCGGATCGACTAGCCAGCATGGGTTAACGCCCTATTTCACGCTTATTCCCCCTGTCCTTTCGTAAAACAGATTGGCCCGCTAACGCACTATTAACATAAGTACTTTTGGCCACTCACCCACACTTTACTCAACCGTATGAGAGAACTATGTCTGATATCGACTTATCAACCACAGAATTAAAAGCGTCTTATGGCGTTGGCATGCAAATGGGTCAGCAATTAAAAGCCGCGTTTAAAGATGTATCGCTTGCTGCTGCCATTGCAGGACTTAAAGATGGCTTTAACAATCAGCCACCAAGAATTGAAGGCGATGCGATTAATGCTGCATTCCAAGAAATTCAAGCCGCTATGGCTGCCGAAAGCCAAGCTGCAGCTGCCGAGCATTCACAAGAAGGCGAAGCCTTTTTAGCTGAAAATGCTAAGCGTGACGGCGTTACTGTTACTGAATCTGGTCTTCAGTATGAAGTATTAGAAGCGGGTAGCGGCGAAAAGCCTTTAGCAACATCAACGGTTCGCACACATTACCGTGGCACTCTAATTAATGGTGATGAATTCGATAGCTCTTACAGCCGTAACGAGCCAACTGAATTCCCAGTTAATGGCGTTATTGCCGGTTGGACAGAAGCCCTTCAGTTAATGGAAGTTGGCGCAAAATGGAAACTGTTTATTCCTTACCAACTTGCCTATGGCGAGCAAGGTGCTGGCGGCGCAATTGGCCCATTCCAAGCACTGGTTTTTGAAATTGAGCTTATCGCTATATTGTAAGCTGTTTTCGATAGACGTCTGAGTAGAGGAAGCTAATTGCTATTAGCCTCCTCTTTCTCGATTCACCCTTTCTTTTTTATCCTTATACAAAATCAAATCTTATGAATTTTTTAGATCCTTATCTGAACCGTGATGCCAACAATCAAATCAATATTAGTGCTAATCAAGGCTGTAGTTTCGCCAAGCAAGTTGCTGGCGACTTTAATCCGATTCATGATGCCGACTCAAAACGCTTTTGCGTGCCCGGTGATCTATTATTTGCTATTGCGCTAAACGACTATGGATTGCACTCGTCAATGACGTTTTCTTTTTTAGAAATGCTCAGTGCAGATATACCCATTATTTACTCGAACAACACTCAAGTAGATAACGACAGTAAAAAAAGCCAACAACAGGTTACCAACACCGCAAACGGTAAAACCATATTAACCATAGATACTGCCGGCGAGAGCAACCACAACCCTGACACTATTGCTAAACTAACGAAAAGTTACGTGCAGTTTTCAGGGCAGAACTTTCCTCATATTCTGGTTCCACTCATGCAAGAACAAGGCGTAATGATTAACCCCGTCAGGCCGCTGATCATTTACAAGGACATGTCATTTGAACTGGATGATGTGCAGGCAGAAAATATTAGCCTGAGATTAGACAGCAGCACATTGGACGTTCAAGGTAAGCGCGGCAATGGGGTTTTTTCTTTTAGCTTAATATCTAACCATAAAGTGGTAGGTAAAGGTCAGAAGAACTTAATTCTTAGCGGTCTTAGAGAGTACGATCAAAGTGCTATTACCGAGTTAACGGATGATTTTTTGCTTAATCGAGATAAATACCTCGCGCGCTAAACCTATACAAAGACCACAAGCACTAAGTAAACAAACCACCAAAACCGGCTATCAACACACCGAGTCCAGAAACCCAAATGCCACAAGCAATAATATCATAACGGATATACTTAGCTGTCGACAAACCGCTCACACCTGTAAGCAAAGGTACAATGCTGCGCACCGCCGGTACAAGACGGCCAATAATAATTGACAGCTCACCATGCTTTAACAGCAGCGCTTCAGCCTTACCCAAATTGCTTTTATACTTTTTTGCAAAGCTCGTATGATGAAAGTCTGGGCCAAATCTGCGTCCCAAAAAATACCCCATGTGATCGGCCGTAGTAGCCCCCAGAAAGGCTAGTGGTAACATTTGCCATAGCGTGGCAAAATCCTGCGCATACAACACCGTGCAAATGCTCAACAAGATGGCACCCGACACAAAAAGACCTATACCAACTGTGGCCTCAAGAAAGGCAACGGCAGGAATAATAAAAAAAGCATACTCGTGGTAAGCCTCAATCCATTCTAAAAAAATATCACCTATCATATATTACACACCATATAGCTTTTTTCTTGTTCGCCGGACGCAAACATTATTGTGATGCAGCCTGCTGAGGCACAAGACGCAACTGACTTAAATCATAGTCCTCTTCTTTAATAATTCTCAATAGTTGCTGATAATCAGCATCGGCAATAAACGGTTGTCGCGCCATTATCCAAACGTAATCTCTTTTGGTTCTACCAACAATAGTAACTGTGTAATCGTCATCGACATAAATGATGCGATACTCCGCTTTTATCGGCCAAATAAACTGCATGCCCCATACAGCGTTGCCGCTATTTTCACGGACAAAACCTATAGGTTTATAGGTTTTTTTCTCGCCGTCAAAGCCACCTTTATTAAACGTAAAGGTGGTGGCCATCTTTCCATCCACTGGCTTTGCATAACTTTCAATCGCGTTATAGGCGTCGACTTCAATAAAGGTAGGTATATTAGCGATAACGTACCAGTCACCGGCAAAACGATTTAGATCAACAAAGGCTTCGGTGCGCAGCGGTTGTTGCTTAGAGCTAGACTGGCAAGCACTGAGCAGTACTAATATGCATAGAAGTAAGAATTTATTTAATGACATTTTTTTATCCGCATTAGATTCCATTTTATTTTGACACAAACTTGTTAGCTGCGTTATTGCTGTGAATCAGCAATCTACGCCGCGTCGCCGCCATTAGATGTTATCGTTAGAGGTTCATAACGCAGTATACGCCCACCGGCCGCAACCGACTCAAGCGCCAACCAACGAAAATTATTAGCGCTATACCATAG
>DMZE01000109.1 GCA_003492055.1 Cellvibrionales bacterium | reverse complement strand
GGGCTGGTTAGATCAGTAAGATAAAGCACCATTAATGGATCGAGTGATAAATTATCATCAACCGCAGCGGTAATACGGTTGCGATAAATTTCTGCTTCGGCAGCATTGGTGACCGGTGGCACAAGATTAGGCATAACAATAACGCGGCCAAATTGTTTAGCGGCATCATTTGCTGTGCGAGCAAGTGCAGCACCATCACGCAGATGGATATGCCAGTCGTCAGGTTGGGTCAGAGTAATTGTGGTTGCTGAAGTCATCGATTGCCTATATTTGTTGGGAAGATAGCATATTTAAGCCGGTCATGTTGAGGGCTTTAGCCGTAGTGGCCCATTTTGAGTAATAGACATCTATTTTAAATTCAAGCTATGCATTTGCAAAGGTAAAGAAATCGGTGATTTGGCCGTTATTAGTTTAAATAATGATTTGCTTTTAAATAATTAGCATTTAAATGTGACTGGAAAATATCCATAACTATGCCAATAAGCCTTACCCATCAATGTTTGGAATTCTCTAAACGCTTGCTCAGCATGCAAACGCGTAAAAGTTTGAGCTCTAACGCTTTTTTAATGCCGACGATTTTACTTATGAGTTTGCTGTGTCTTTCGAGTGCGCAAGCGTTGACCTTTCATCCTCGAATGGATCAGGCTAAATGGTTGCCTGATAGCCATGTATTGCAATGCCAGTTAACCCAACCTATTCCTTCCTTTGGTCGTGCGGTATTCGATAGCAGTGCTGGCCAGCCACTTCGCTTCTATTTGCAGTCCGTGTCGAGTGCAATGTCTCAAGGGCAGGCTTTATTGCAATCTGAAGCGCCGACTTGGAACCCAGCGCTAGCCACCGTGAATTTGGGTTTGGTAAAGGTTATTCAGGGTGAAACTCCCATTAACTTGGATGCGGCGCTTGCTGACCAGTTACTCAATGAGCTTTATTTAGGCAAGTCACCTCACTTTATTCGAAGAAGTAAGCATTCTGAAGAACGACCAACAGAACAGTTAGTGGATGCTGAGCAGGCCAGAATGATGGACTCGTCGATAATCAAAGTTGGGCTATCATCCGTGCATTTTCGTGCCGCTTATAGCCAGTATTTACAGTGTTTAGAGCAGCTAATGCCGGTGGGCTTTGAGCAGTTATCGCGATCTCGCGTGCACTTTGAGGCCGATCAATGGCAGCTAAACGCCAAGACTATGGACTGGCTCAACACCATTGTTCGCTATGTTGAGGCCGATACAGAGGTTAAGCAGCTATATATTGATGGTTATACCGATGATTTGAGAAGTGGCAGCTATAACTCGCAGCTCTCTAAAAAGCGTGCCGAGGCAGTAGCGGCCTACCTTATTGAAAAAGGTATTTCCGCAGAGCAGGTAACGACACGGTTTCATGGTGAGCGCTTTCCTGTAGCCAGTAATAAAACGGCAGAAGGGCGGTCCACCAACCGTCGAGTCACCATTCGCTTGGATAAGCTTGGCGCAGCGATTAGCCAGCGATAGGCGAATACTCAGACTTTCTTGAGCGTTTTTCTCGATTTCCCCACCATCAAGGTGCTATTTTCCTGACTAATTGCTGTCTATTGCTTGCAAGAGTGTCAGCGACCGTGTTTTTTCGATAAACTAGCCGCCGTTTTTCGCTGAGCATAGCTTTATACCTTTGCTGGTCAGCGAGCCCGATCAATATGGCGACAGCGAGCTGCTGAGATAACGCCCTAAGTAATAGTGATAGTGAAAATCTATGAGTGATATTAAAAAAGTAGTACTGGCTTATTCTGGCGGACTGGATACATCAGTTATCGTCAAATGGTTACAAGAGACCTACAACTGTGAAGTGGTGACATTTACCGCCGACATTGGTCAAGGTGAAGAAGTAGAGCCAGCACGTGCCAAGGCAGAAGCCTTGGGCGTTAAAGAAATTTATATCGATGATATGCGTGAAGAGTATGTCCGCGATTACGTATTCCCCATGTTTCGCGCCAATGCGATTTATGAAGGCGAATACCTATTAGGCACATCTATTGCTCGCCCATTAATTGCCAAGCGCATGATAGATATTGCGAATGAAACCGGTGCTGATGCGATTTCGCATGGCGCGACAGGTAAGGGTAATGATCAAGTGCGTTTTGAGTTAGGTGCTTATGCGCTGAAACCGGGTGTTCAAGTAATAGCGCCATGGCGTGAATGGGATTTGAACTCGCGTGATAAGTTACTTGAATATTGCGAGCAACATAATATTCCTGTTGAGATGAAGCGTGGTAAAAAATCGCCATTCTCAATGGATGCTAACTTGCTGCATATTTCTTACGAAGGCGGCAACTTAGAAGATCCATGGTCAGAAGCTGAAGATGATATGTGGCGTTGGTCAGTAGCGCCAGAAGATGCGCCCGACCAAGCGACTTATATGGAGCTGACGTATTTAAAAGGCGACATTATTGAGATTGATGGTGTAGCGAAGACGCCGGCCGAAGTGTTGACGGAATTAAACGAAGTGGGTGGTGCTAACGGTATTGGTCGATTAGATATTGTTGAAAACCGTTATGTGGGAATGAAGTCACGCGGTTGTTATGAGACACCGGGTGGCACCATTATGATGCGTGCGCACAGAGCGATTGAATCGATTACGCTTGATCGTGAAGTGGCGCATTTAAAAGATGAGTTAATGCCGCGTTATGCTTCGTTGGTTTATAACGGTTACTGGTGGTCACCAGAGCGTAAGATGTTGCAGACGGCGATTGATGAGTCACAGCAATGTGTGAACGGTGTTGTGCGTTTGAAGTTGTATAAGGGTAATGTGATTGTTGTTGGGCGTAAGTCGGATGACAGTTTGTTTGATGAAGCGATTGCGACTTTTGATGATGATGAGGGTGCTTATAATCAGAAGGATGCTGAGGGTTTTATTAAGTTGAATGCTTTGCGTATGCGAATTGCTGCCGGTAAGGGGCGCACTTTTGATTAGTTAGGATTTTTTGATGGGTGCTTCTTTTGGTAAGGGAGTGCTTGGGAGGCTCGGGCGGTTAAACGTTTCGGGCCTTTTTTTTGATTTGGTTTTTTTGTAGAGTGTGGCAATAACGGTTTATTCTGGTTTTTTGCTTATTTTTTTAAGTTTTAAA
>DMZE01000168.1 GCA_003492055.1 Cellvibrionales bacterium | reverse complement strand
GTGACTTTTTGTTGCTGTTGACAAAAAGTTACTGGCTGTCGGGCCACCCCCGACGACCTTGAACTTAAAACTCAAAAAAAAATACAAAACCACCAATCAATCAAAACACCAAATAAAATCAACCGCCAAACTGCCCATAAAAAAACCGATGATTTTCACCATCGGTTTTAAGTAACGATTTTACCAGTGATTAAAAAGCCTTTATTTTAAAGACTAAACTGATATCCAATCGTCAACATATCCTGCATCTCCATCTGAATACCATTAACATCTTGATCAATAGTCGTTTCATACTCAAGCGCCAATCGATGACCTTTTTGTGCGCCCTCAGAACCAATAAGTGTAATACCAACACCCAAATCAATACGCTCTCCACCAAAGTTATCCGGATTCGATGTCTGCACAGGCAGATTGATTAATGCATCTTTACCGCTAATTTCATCAGCATGAGTGTAAGTGAGCCTTAATGAACCCGTTAGCCAGTGAGTAAAGCGGTAGCCGCCCCATGAAGTCACTTGAGTTTGGTCGCCTAACGAATATCCTTCGTCATTATCGTCAAGACGAATAATCATTTTAACTTGGCTGCCCCAGTCCCATGAGTTGCGCGTGCCTGCATAAGTAATGCCTGGTTGAATATCATAAGTACCTGAGCCTAACTGCATTGGGTAGGGGAGTCTTGGGCTTGGGGTTGTATTCATGGGTGTTAGAATTTGATCGGTATAATCAATTTTCCCTGTTGGAATACTTAATCCTAGATTTAAATGAATATTCGTATTGTCTCCACTTCGCAGACTATAAAGCGCACCAATTTTAGTGTCTCCAATACCTGATGTTTTAGTGGTAAAAACGCCAGTTTCATTCATAGACATAGGCATCATTGGACCCATTGGCATCATAAAAGTGAGATGGTCCATTTCTTTTTCAACATAGTTAACCATTAGCATCAGAGTGAGTTTATCGCTAGGGGCATACATAGCGCCAAACATATGCATGTCAGTAGTCATTTGAAGAGGCACTACGCGTAATCCCAGCCCTGAATCTCTTATTCCTTCGGGAGAAATATTGTTACTGCCTTGAAGATTATCTTCCATTGACATGCTCATATAGCGGTAAGAAAACATCCACTCGCCCGTTTTATGCATATGGTCACCCATAACACCAATGGGTGCGTGCGCAGTAATTTTATGGTGATCAGTGTTTGCCCAAAGTGATTGAGGCAGCAGTGTACTAAAAAAGAAAAAAGCCAAGAGTTTAAGCAGTTTTTGAGCGGGCATAATAGGTTTTCCGTTGCAATGCTAGAGGTTAAAATTTAAAGACGTATTTTAAACTTTGGCGGGATAATTCCTATGTGGCATATTGTCGCAGAGGCTTTTGTTTGTTGCAGGTGCAAATTTTTATATTCTGTAAAAAGGTCGTATGTTTGCGCATACTCAATAATCCGGCCACAATAGCTGTGTATCAACGTGATTCTCAAGAGTGCTTTTCTATGATCATTATTCTGGCTGACATCAACAATTATGCCCTCTGATTCTCAGAAAATATCGGCTATTACTAAACCAATAGCCGATGAAGATCAGCTATTGATCGAGCGCTATATTGATGCTGTGTGGGTTGAACGTGGTCTTAGCAAGCATTCCTTAGCAGCGTATTCGCGAGATTTACGTGCGGTTGCTCAATACCTTTATGGCAATGGCAAGCGATTGCTGACGGCCGATTATGCCGATTTAGTGGCCAATTTAGCCCGCTTGGCCGTGGCTAAACAAAGCCCTCGATCACAGGCGCGCTTAGTCTCTAGTTTGCGTGGCTTTTACCGTTTTTGTTTGCGTGAGTCCTTAGTCTCGGTTGATCCCGCTTTACGTCTTGAGTCGCCTAAGTTGGGCCGCCCATTACCGGCAACGCTAACGGAGAAGCAAGTCGATAAACTGCTGGCAGCACCGGATTTGTCACAGGCGGTTGAGCAGCGTGATAAAGCGATGCTGGAGCTTTTGTATGCTAGCGGTCTGCGAGTATCAGAATTGATTAATCTTGAAATGTCGGCCATTAACTTACGACAAGGTGTGGTTCGGGTCTTAGGTAAGGGCGGTAAGGAGCGGTTGGTGCCATTGGGTGATCAGGCTGCGCACTATCTGCAGGAATATTATAAAGATGCCCGAGTGGCCTTGTTAAAAGCGGCCAAGGTAGACCAAGCCTGTGCCACGGTGTTTCCGAGTCGAAGAGGTGATGTGATGACGCGGCAAGCGTTTTGGTATCGGATCAAGCTTTATGCGCGTCGTATTGATTTACAAGTCCCTTTGTCGCCCCATGGCTTGCGTCATGCTTTTGCGACGCATTTGTTGAATCATGGAGCCGATTTACGCGTAGTACAGATGCTCTTGGGTCACAGTGATCTCTCAACAACGCAGATCTATACGCATGTGGCGAAGCACCGTTTACAGGAGCTTCATGCGGCTCATCACCCTAGAGCATGATGTCTCTTCGCGTTAATAAACTGTTACAATAATAGTGTCGAATCTAGGTCTTATTGGCTTTGTTGATAGCGACTGGGAACGAGCATGTCTATTCGTAATCTATTAAGTGGTTAGACAGTGCGAACTGCTATATTTTAGCTATAATTTGTTGGTTCCTAACGATTTTATTATGTCTTTTGGTGCTGGCATATAAGTTATATTGTTTAGCATTAAATTTATGAGGGTATTATGCGTAAGTTATTGATTGTATTATGTTTGATGGTTTCACAGCTATCGCTATCTGGTGCGGCAGCCGCTAAATCTGCTGATGAACAGCTATTAGAAAAATTGAAAAAAGCACGTCCCGACTTTCAGTTTGGAGAAGTGTCTAGAACGCCAGTTAAGGGTATTTATAAATCGAATATTGTTAACGGCCCTACAATCTACATAACCGCCGATGGCAATTACTTTTTTGCCGGTGATTTTTTTGAGGTGGGTAGTAAAGGTTTAGTGAATCTGGGTGAGCAAGAGATGGAGCAAGAGCGTGCGGTTGCTTTATCGAAAATGAGTTTAAATGACATGGTGGTTTTTTCACCGGAAAAAACCAAAGCTTATGTCTACGTTTTTACTGATGTCGATTGCTACTACTGTCAAAAGCTGCATCAAGAAATGCCAGCGCTTCATGAATTAGGTGTTGAGGTTCGTTACCTTGCTTACCCGCGTGCAGGTATCGGTTCTCCAAGTTATCGTAAAATTGCTTCAGCATGGTGTGCTGATAGTCCTACTGAATCACTCACAGCGCTCAAAAATGGTGAAAATATCCCCGATAATGTCTGCGAGCCTAATCCTGTTGCCGAGCACTTTCGTGTAGGTGGTCAGTTGGGTGTAGCAGGTACGCCAGCGTTAGTAACGGCCGATGGTAAATTGTTGCCAGGTTACATGCCAGCCGATAAACTGGCTGAAGCCCTAGGCTTGTAATGTAGGGCTTAAATGAGCTTATTAAAAAGCGCAGCCATTAAGCTGCGCTTTTGCGTTAACAAACTGATGATTTTTTCAATTGATAAATAAAGTGAAGATGTTTTGAAAACTATTAATGTAGGTATATGCGGTTTAGGCACGGTGGGTTCTGGTGTTGTTAATGTTATGCAGCGCAATGTAGCGGCTATTGCTGCGCGTGCCGGTCGTGAAGTATCCATTACTCATATAGGCGCAAGGCGTGATAACCCTGCTTGTGATGTTGGGTCAGCAAAAGTCAGTCGTGATATTTTTGCGGTTGTGAATGATCCTAATGTCGA
>DMZE01000266.1 GCA_003492055.1 Cellvibrionales bacterium | reverse complement strand
TGCCGCTAGCCCTATGGCAAAACCAGCAATACCTTGTTCGGTTATCGGCGTATTAAAGCAGCGGTCTTTACCGTATTTTTCTTGCAGGCTACTGGTGGCACGAAAAACACCCCCGAAGTGGCCAATGTCTTCACCAAAGCAAATAACGCTATCGTTTTCTGCCATCGCTAAATCTAAGGCGTTGTTCACCGCCTGAAGTAAATTCATCGTCGTCATAATCTATACACGTCCGGCAGAGGCAGGATAATGCTCTGGGTAATGTCGTAAATGTTCTTCTAACTCATCAAATTGCGCTTCTAACTGAGACGTTGGGTGCTTATACACGTCAGTGATTAAAGTGCGTAATGGCTGCAAAGGCATTTTCTCGATTTTCTTGAGCACGGCTAACACTTCAGTACGGTATTCTTCGAGTAATAGAGTATCGTCTTCCTCACTCCACCAATTCTTGTTTAACAACCAATGTTTAAACCGATGAATAGGATCTTTTTTCTGCCATTCATGCTCTTCATCTTTACCGCGATAACCGCTGGGATCATCCGAAGTTGAATGGCCACCTAGTCGATAAGTCATGCACTCAATTAACACAGGCTCGTTATTGCTAACGGCAAATTCGCGTGCCTCTACGGTTGCTGAATACACAGCCAGCAAATCATTACCATCGACACGAATTGTTTTAATACCGTAACCCACACCACGACTAGCAATACCATCACCCTTGTATTGCTCATCGGTAGGCGTAGAAATGGCGTAGCCGTTATTACGACAAACAAAAATAACAGGAGTCTTCTGAACCGCCGCCATATTAAGCCCGGCGTGAAAATCACCCTCGGATGCCGCACCTTCACCGAAATAACATAAGGTGCACTCGCCCTTACCCGCTAATTTTTGTCCATAGGCATAGCCAGCCGCCTGTGGAATTTGCGTTGCCAGCGGCGAACTAATCGTCATGTAATGAAGTTCTTTTGATCCATAATGAACGGGCATTTGACGGCCTTTACCTAGATCCATCTCATTGCCTAAGAGCTGCCCCATAAACTGCTCAGTCGTAAAACCACGGTAGCGTAAGGCCGCTTGCTCGCGGTATTGCCCCATAATCATATCGGTTGGCTTTAGAGCTGCCGCCGAACCCACCACCGCAGCCTCTTCGCCAGTGCACGTAATATAAAAACTCAACCTTCCCTGACGTTGAGCCGCAACCATACGATCATCTAATATTCTTATGTACTGCATAGTTTTAAAGCTTCGCAATGCAGTATCTTTATTTAAATGAACCGCCATCGCGTCTTCGAATTCAACGCCATCGGCTTGAAGTATTTTTAAAGTAGGGATTCGTAAATTGTCGGAGGTGATAAATGCTAACTGATGCGTTTCATTGATTTCATCGAGCACTTGAGCTTCGTAGGAAGCCAACTTCTCATTATTCGATTCCTGAACTGCCGATGCATTATCAGCATTTGATGAAGCATATGATTCTGAATGAGTCGATGATGAATCATTTGAATTTGAGACAGTTGAATTGGATACGGCCGTGTTTGACATACCTGACACCTAGAGAAATAGAGACTTTATTGAGCCTCTTCTTAATGCGATTACCTTTTGAGTACCCGCCTTAATTTATTGATTGTGTTAGGCAATATTAGCAATAGAAATTAGGCTATATATGCTTATATTTTTCAATTTAAGAATATAAATTTCTATCAGTAAAAGTATTTAGGTTTTTTTGTTCTTCGCTGACAATGCATAAAATAAAAAGAAACTAAAGCCTATTAATCAGAGAGGATGCATGGCGTAAAGAGATAAGAGCTTTTAATATCGCCGTTCTTTTTATCAACAAATCTCAACGGCTAGGTATATATAAGTTAAAAAGAAGGGAATTTTGTCTATAATTTCCTGTCTAGTTTACTTCTGAGATCAAAATTACCCAGCTCTACAAAAAATACTCGCCATTAGTTTATATCCGTTGGTTTACACCCACTAGCTTATAAGCATCACTTACAAAACTCACATTAGATTGTGTAAAAACGAAAACCACTATTACAAGTACATTGGGAAAGATAAATATGAATAACGAGCTTGGCACACAAGATGTGAAAATTTTAAAGCTACTGCAGCAAGATGCCAGCCTCACCACGCAAGAAATCTCCGAACGATTGAATATGTCTCAATCTCCTTGCTGGCGAAAAATCAACAAGATGGAACAAGACTCGTTTGTTGAAAAACGCGTTGCTATTTTGAATAGAGAAAAACTAGGCATGGATGTCGTCGTTTTTTCGACAATCAATTTATCCACACAGGGAAGAGAATATTTAGAAGACTTTGAAGCAGAAGTAAAGCTGCTACCAGAGGTATTAGAATGCTACACCATGGCCGGCAGTTGGGATTACATGTTAAAAATTGTTGCCAAAAACATACGTCACTATGAAATTTTTGTCCGTGAAAAGCTAACAACCTTACCGCATATTGGCGAGGTGCATTCTCATATTGCCGTTACTGAAATTAAAAACAGTACCGAACTACCGCTTAGCACTCAATTTTCGCGTTAGCATAAACAAAGAATTCATATTTATCACCATTTCTAAACTGCCACTTTATATAACGGCTAAGCACAACTGGATCTTCTAAAGTTATCATCTTTTAAAATTTGTTGCTTCCAGTTGTCATTATCATATTCAATAAAATGCGCTGTTTGCTGAGCAACATCAAGACCAAAATATCGACCCACAATATGCAGCGACATATCAATGCCTGCTGAAAGCCCCCCGGCCGTTATTACATGACCCTGATCAACAAACGTCTGCTCACGAGACAATCGAATATCAGGAAAACGATTAGCAAAGTTATCAAAATCAGTATGGAAGGTTGTTGCTATTAAGCCT
>DMZE01000052.1 GCA_003492055.1 Cellvibrionales bacterium | reverse complement strand
ATGTCTGGCGCAATTGAATTTGCGCTCACCACCGGTGAATCTCACTGGCATACCAGTTACGAAACCAGCTTACTCAACTTGCAAGATGTTATGCATGCCACCGACATGACGCTGAGTAATAGCATTGTCAATAAAATCCAACTTGAGCAAAGTAAAGTTATTGAGCTTGAACGACAAATATTCTCTTTGGTAACGGATAAAAAACAGGATGAAGCCTTCTCTTTATTTGCCTCTGATACCTATCAAGAAATTAAAATAGAACAAGAACAATATGGACTCACACTGAGAGCCACATTAGATAGAGAAGCTAAAGATATTATTGGCACGCTCAAATCACGACTGGATCGTACGACCATTGCACTCGCTATACAAATCGTTTTAATCGTCGCCATCTGGCTTTACATTATTACTATTGTTCGTCGCTGGCAGACCCATCAAAGCAAACACAGTGATGAGCTAACACGCCTAGCGCATTTCGACGCCTTAACTGGCATAGGCAATCGCACCTTATTTCATTTACGGCTAGAAACCGCTTTTCAACAATCACGACGTGACGGCAAAGCGGTTGCGCTTGTGCTTATGGATATTGATCATTTTAAAGATATCAATGATAGCCTTGGTCACGACACTGGCGACAAGCTACTGATTAAAGTCGCCGAAGAACTACAAAAAACCTGCCGTGAAACTGACACTGTGGTTAGGCTTGGTGGTGATGAGTTTGCTATTATTGCGACTAATATCGACAAGAAGCGTGATAGCGCAATACTCGGTAATAAAATACTGTCTATCTTTGAGCATCCATTAAGTATTCAACGACATGAAATAAAAACTGGCACCAGTATTGGTTTAGCGTTTTATCCCGATGATGGCGACTCTGCTGAAGAGCTTTTAAGAAAAGCTGATATGGCATTGTATGAAGCCAAGCGTCATGGCCGCGCAAACTTTAAGTTTTTTGATACCGCTATAGAAGTAGCTGCGCGCAACAAAGCAAAAATGCAGGCCGACCTACAAATAGCATTAGAGACAGGGCAATTTAGTATTCACTACCAGCCAATAATCGATATTGCAGAAAACCTTGTTATTGGCGTTGAGTCACTGATTCGCTGGGAGCACCCAGAAAAAGGCAATATCTCCCCAATAGAATTTATTCCCATTGCAGAAGAAAGTCGCTTTATTGTTCAGATTGGCGAATGGGTATTAAGAACCGCCTGCCAACAGCAGGTAGATTGGGAAGAAAAAGGCCTCGCCTCCGTTAATGTCGCCGTTAACTTATCGGCCGTACAATTTAATGAACGCAATATTCTATCTCAGGTTGAATCTATCATGAAAGAGACGGGGATTCGTGAAGATCAGCTAACGATTGAGATTACTGAAAGCACCTTAATGGAAACCGAAGGCGATGTTATTGCTAAATTGCATGCAATGAAGTCTTTAGGTTTAAAACTTGCTATCGATGACTTTGGCACAGGTTATTCATCACTCGCCTACCTTAAACGCTTCCCTATTAACCATCTAAAAATTGATCGTGAGTTTGTCAAAGACCTGCCTGAAAACACCCAAGATATAGCTATCGCAAGATCCATCATCAAAATGGCACATGAGTTAAAAATTGATGTAGTAGCCGAAGGGGTAGAAAACCAATCACAGTTAAGATTCTTAAAAGAAGCCAGCTGTAATTATGGCCAAGGGTTTTATTTCGGCAAGCCCATGCCCGCAGCACAGTTTGAAGAATGGCTCATTCACTATAATCAACAAGCGCATAGTCAACTAACCCATGATCAACAAACTCATGATCAACAAACTCATAGTCACATACGATCCATTGGCTAACTAAGCATCAATATATCCAATGAAAATCTATCACAAAAACCCTACCAATATATTCACTTTTTATCAGCTGAGCGCTATCTAACAGTTTTATAGAGGCTTTACGCTAACAGCGCTTGTCTCGCTAGCTAGTCACAGTATAATCACCGGATGAAAACTATATATACCACACCGATTCTCCGCGAAGTCCTGTCACTAATAGCGCGCCTAATTCTTCGCCTAATTGGCTGGAAAGTGACAGGTGAAACACCTCAATATAAAAAATATATCTTAATTGCTGCGCCGCATACCAGCAATTGGGACTTTATATTCATGCTATTAGTCGTTCTTAGTCGCAAGATGGATGCTCGCTGGATGGGTAAGCAGCAATTATTCAGACCTCCCTTTCATGGTGTAATGAAATGGCTTGGTGGCATTCCCATAGAGCGTAGCAAGACCAACAATACCGTAGACAGCATGGTGAACGCTTTTCAGTCAGCCCCCACTCTCACGCTACTGATTACACCTGAAGGCACACGAAGCAAAGTTAAAGAATGGAAGACAGGGTTTTACCGTATAGCAAACAGCGCCGAAGTCCCTATAGTGCTTGGCTTTATTGATGCATCGACAAAAAGCTGTGGCTTTGGTGATACCTTTCACCCTAGCGGCGATATCGATAATGATATGTTAGCCATAAAAGCTAACTATAAAAACAAATCCGGCATCTGCGATTAGGCGTAATAATGGCTAAGCTAGTAAAAATTTAGTTCTCAACTGTGCAGATCACCCGTCAATACACTGGAATCACTAAGCAATGAAATTTTCAGGCCAAGCCGACTTTAATCATAAACGACAAGACAAGATTGGGGTGTTAGTTACCAACCTTGGCACGCCTCAAGCCGCGACAGGCAAAGCCTTAAAGAAATACCTCAAACAATTTTTATCAGACCCACGCGTAGTAGAAATTCCGCGTGTTATTTGGTGGCTTATTCTTAACGGTATTATTTTAAACATTCGTCCCAAGCGATCAGCCAAGCTATACGAAACCGTTTGGACAGAGCGTGGCTCACCACTGCTGTATCATACCCAAGACCAAGCCGATGCCATTCGTAAACAATTAGCCGAGCAAAATAGTCATGGCGAAACAGATAATATTATCGTTAAGTTCGCTATGCGTTATGGTCAGCCTTCTATTGAATCCGTTATGGAAGAAATGCAACGCGAAGGTGCTAGCAAGATCGTTGTATTACCGCTCTACCCTCAATACTCAGGGGCAACTAGCGGCTCAACCTTTGACGCCATTGCTGCGTTATTTACCAAAACCCGCTGGGTTCCGCATTTTCGCTTTATCAGTAGCTATCATGATAACGACAATTACATTAATGCCTGTGCAGAAAAAATTAAAGCGCATTGGCAAGAAAATGGCCGCTCAGAAAAATTACTGCTTTCCTATCACGGCGTTCCAAGAAGTTATTTAGAAGCCGGCGATCCTTACTACTGCCACTGCCAAAAAACCTCGCGCTTAATTGCAGAAAAGCTTGGGCTCGATAAAGAGCAATGTATTACCACGTTTCAATCACGCTTTGGCAAAGCCGAATGGCTTCGCCCTTACACCGACGCCACACTTAAAGAACTTTCTGCTAATGGTACAAAATCAATTGATGTTTTTTGTCCGGGCTTTTCTGCAGACTGCTTAGAAACCATTGAAGAAATAGCTGAAGAGAATAAAGAATATTTTATGGAAGGTGGTGGCGAGAGCTATCACTATATTACCGCCTTAAACAGTGAGCCACTGCACATAGAGACCTTAACCGATATTATTCGTCATAACATACAAGATTGGATAGTAGAAAAGCCCATGGATAATGAGCAGCGATATACGTTAGCGCATTCACCTGACTTAGCTTACAAGCCCAAGGTCTAGCATTACGACATTACGTTTATTCAACATAAGCCTACAAAAAAAATAAAGAGCGCTACTATGATAAAAATACACGGCCTTATTCTTTCGCCATTTGTTCGTAAAGTAATGGCAGTTGCCGAGTTAAAAAGCATCCCCTATAAAAACGTGAAAGTTTTTCCTGGCACTCGTACTGCCGAATTCCTCAGCATGAGTCCATTAGGAAAAATACCTGCGCTAGAAGATGGTGAACTACGCATTAGTGATTCTGCGGTTATTTGTGAATACCTTGATGAGAAATATACTGATACGTCTATTCGACCGGCATCGGTAGAAGCTCGCGCTCAATCACGTTGGTTTGAGGTTTATGGCGATAGTAAATTAACTGAGTTATGTATTGGTGGTATTTACTTTGAGCGCTTTGCTAAGAAGCTGTTAAAACTTGGGGATACTGATGAAGAAAAAGTGGCGCTGACGATTGAGAAGCTTTTACCGCCACAGCAGGATTATCTTGAGAGAGTATTGCCGGCTGAAGGGTTTTTGCTGGGTGATTTTGGTCTGGCTGATATCTGTGTTGCGGGGCCGTTTTTGAGTGCTGCACATGTGGGTTATAGGCCTGATGCGGGGCGCTGGCCGAAGCTTGCTCGGTTTATTGAGCAGGTTCGGAAGCATGAGGCAATGGCTGAGTTGATTGATGATGAGGAGACGTTGTTTAACTCTTTGACTAAATGATGGGAGTTGGCGTTTTTTGAGTTTTTAAGGTTAAGGTCGTCGGGGAGTGGCCCGACAGCCAGAAGCCTACTCTTTTAGCTTGATCTGATAGTATTCTTATATTCTGGATTTTTATTTCTTTGGTTTAAGTTTTAAGTTTTAAGTTTTAAATTTAAAACTTATAGCTTAGCAATCACATCCAACTTCGCCTGCTCAATAGCTGCCGCCAGCGCACCATGATCAACACCACCACCCTGAGCAAAATCAGCACGACCACCACCTTTACCACCCACAGCCGCCGACAAAGATTTAATAATATCCCCAGCCCGAACACGCTCAACCAAACTATCCGTCACACCAGCTACCAAAGCAATTTTCTCATCCGTCGGCGCCGCTAAAATAACCACTCCCGAACCTATTTTTTGCTTTAACTGATCAACCGTATCACGCAATGACTTAGGATCCGCACCTTCAAGCACCGCCGCTAAAACCTTAACGCCATTAACATTCATTGCCTGCTCAGCTAAATCACTGCCTACACTGCTCGCTAACTTCTGCTGCAACTGCTGCAATTTTTTCTCTAAGGCTTTTTGCTGCTCCAACATCTGCTGAACCTTAGTCGTCATATCCGCAGGATTGGTTTTTAATAACTGAGATGCCTGTTGGATTTTCGCATCAGTGGCATCAATCAACTTTAATGCTTCAGCGCCCGAAACCGCTTCGATTCGACGAACGCCCGATGCAATTCCTGACTCAGAAACAATTAACATTAAACCAATATCGCCCGTCCGCTTAGCATGTGTACCACCACAAAGCTCAACCGAAAAATTATCATCACCCATTGAAAGAACCCTAACTGAATCTCCATATTTCTCCCCAAAAAGAGCCATTGCGCCCTTCTTCTTAGCAGTCTTGATATCAGTTTCTTCAGTGATCACTTGTGTATTACCCAAAATTTGCTCATTAACTATTGCCTCAACTTTGTCTAAATTAGTCCTTGACACCACCTCATCATGCGAAAAATCAAACCGTAGCTTTTCAGATTCAACCAGAGAGCCTTTTTGGTTTACTTGATCACCAAGAACTTGCCTTAAAGCCTCATGTAAAAGGTGAGTTGCTGAGTGATTATTCATGATTTTCTTGCGTCTATCTTGATCAATTGATGCTTCAACTGCGTCTCCAACTTGGAGCGCGCCTTTTGCTTGGATGCCATGATGTTCAAATGCATTTGAAGCCTGCTTTTGAGTATCAGTAACT
>DMZE01000123.1:3269-3446 GCA_003492055.1 Cellvibrionales bacterium | reverse complement strand
GATTGTTGTTATGGCTGCAGGTCTTTCTGCAAACTTAACCATTAATCCGCTGGAAACAGTGACTACGGTAACCGTGCAAATTGTGACACTACTGGTGGGTGATCAAGAGTTTGATTCACCAAAAACACTGGCTGCGTTTGCCTTAGGCTTAATGTTGTTTGTTACTACGCTTTGCCT
>DMZE01000123.1:0-3237 GCA_003492055.1 Cellvibrionales bacterium | reverse complement strand
TTTGTAGTTATTTAATTTGTAGCTGTTAGTTTGTAGTTGTTAATTTTTAAAGCATTTAACTGAGTTTATTTATGAGTCGTTCGACCATCGATATCGTTAATAGAAATCTTGCTAAGCGTTACGCTAGAGAAAAGCGTTTTCGCTTTTTTGGCTTTGCATCGATTATTGCTGGCTTAGCTGCGCTGTTTTTTTTAATGGTAACCATTGTTAGTAATGGCTGGGGTGCTTTTACACAGAGCTATGTAGAGCTGACTCTCGATCTTGACCCGCAGGTATTATCTATTAGCGATCCATTAGATGATGATCAATGGAGCTATGCTAACTACGCCGGCGTAATTAAAAATTCATTGCGTGAGCGCTTTCCGGATATTACTTCACGTCGAGATAAAAAACGTTTATATCGTGTTGTGAGTCCCGGCGCGAGTTATCAAGTTAACCAGTTAATGCAACAAGACCGCTCTCTGTTAGGCCAAACCGTGACGGTTTGGTTGCCGGCTGATGATGATGTTGATTCTTTGATAAAGGGGCATATTGATCGCACACGCCCTGAAAATGAACGCCGCGTTAGCGATGAGTCTCTTTTGATTATTGATGACCTGGTTAATAGCGGCCAGTTAAAGCGTAAATTTAATAATATTTTCTTTACTGCAGGTGATTCAAGTGAGCCGGAACAGGCGGGTATAAAAGGGGCGATGCTAGGTTCGTTCTTTACTCTTATTGTTGCTTTGCTACTTTCGTTTCCTATTGGTGTTGCTGCGGCTATTTACCTTGAAGAGTTCGCGCCCAAAAATGCTTGGACAGACTTTATTGAGGTCAATATCAATAACCTTGCCGCCGTGCCATCAATTGTTTTTGGTTTGCTCGGTTTGGCTGTGTTCTTAAATTGGTTTGGTTTGCCGCGCTCTGTGCCTTTAGTCGGCGGTATTGTTTTAACGTTAATGACTTTGCCAACCATTATTATTTCTAGCCGTGTTGCCTTAAAATCGGTGCCGCCTTCTATTCGTGAGGCTGCGTTAGGTCTTGGCGCGTCAAAGATGCAGACTATTTTTGACCATGTTTTACCGCTAGCTTTACCCGGTATGTTAACGGGCGGCATCATTGGCATGGCGCAGGCGCTTGGTGAAACGGCACCGTTGCTAATGATTGGTATGGTGGCGTTTATTGTTGATATACCAGGTTCATTTACCGATCCAGCTACCGTGTTGCCGGTGCAAATATTCCTTTGGTCTGATAGCCCTGAGCGTGCCTTTGTTGAGCGAACCTCGGGTGCGATCATGGTATTATTGATGTTCTTGATTCTAATGAACTCGATTGCTGTTCTGCTGCGGAAACGTTTTGAGCGTCGTTGGTAGTTTTTAATCTGTTTAACACTATTGCTTAACGAGCCATATGGCTCAAAGTCGTATAAAGAGATAATGTATGAGTACAATTACAGTTGATTCCAACATAAGCGCTGAGAAAAGTCAGATTGCTGATGTTTCAAGCGGTGGCTTAGATAGCTCACGCGATTATCGTCAGACAGTCGGTAAGATTGAAGTGGCTGATACTAAAATGTCGATGCGCGATGTGAACGTTTCATATGGTGATAAGCAGGCTGTTTTCGGTGTTGATTTAGATATTGCCAAAAATGAAGTGATTGCGATGATTGGTCCTTCAGGCTGTGGTAAGTCGACGTTTTTACGTTGTATGAACCGAATGAATGATACGATTGAAGGCTGTGTTGTTTCGGGCTCTTTAAAGCTTGATGATCAAGATATTTATGATCCTAAATTGGATGTTGTGCCGTTACGAGCACGAGTAGGAATGGTATTTCAGAAGCCGAATCCTTTTCCTAAATCCATTTATGATAATGTTGCTTACGGCCCACAAATTCATGGTTTGGCTAACAGTAAAGTTGAGCTTGATGAAATTGTTGAAAATAGCTTAAGAAAAGCTGGCCTCTGGAATGAAGCAAAGGATCGTCTTGATCAGCCGGGCACCGGTTTGTCAGGTGGCCAGCAGCAGCGTTTATGTATAGCAAGAACGATTGCCGTTAGCCCCGAAGTTATCTTAATGGATGAGCCATGTTCAGCATTGGATCCTATTGCTACTGCGCGCATAGAAGAGTTAATCGATGAGTTAAGTGCCAACTTTACTATCGCTATTGTGACGCACTCTATGCAACAGGCAGCTCGTGTTTCGCACCGTACTGCTTATTTTCACCTAGGTTATTTAGTTGAGATTGGCGATACGGATGATATCTTTACCAATCCACGACATCGTCTTACAGAAGACTATATTACAGGTCGCTTCGGTTAAGCCAACAGATAAGGATTAATAGCAATGCCCACTAAAAAAACCTCACAGCATATTTCACAGCGTTATGACGATGAGCTTGCCGCGGTTAAAAGCCAGCTATTTGAAATGGGTGGCATAGTTGAAAAACAAGTCACCGATGCTATTAAAGCTTTGCTGGAAGTGGATAGTGAGTTGGCCGAGCGCGTTGTTCTTGACGATGCTCGTATCAATGATATGGAAGTGGCAGTGGATGAAGATTGTGGTTTAATTCTTGCCCGCCGACAGCCAGCGGCAAGAGACCTTCGCTTAGTATTAACTATTATTAAAACTACAACTGACCTTGAACGTATTGGCGATGAAGCCAGAAAAATGGCTAAGCAAGCGATTACCTTGGCAGAAGAGGGCAAGGCACCCAGAGGTTATGTTGAGATACGTCATATTGGCGAGCATGTTGCGAAAATGCTTTCTCAGTCTCTCGATTGTCTTGCTCGTCAAGATGTTGAGTTAGCGCTTAAAGTGGCGCAAGAAGATAAAGCGGTTGACCTTGAGTATGCCTCTGCGATTCGAGAAATGATGACCTATATGATGGAAGATCCACGCAGTATTTCACGCGTTATGAGTATTATGTGGTCGTTGCGTGCGCTTGAGCGTATTGGTGACCATGCGCGTAATATTGCCGAGCATGTTATCTATTTAGTTAAAGGTGATGATGTTCGTCACGTTGGATTAAAGCAAATGGCAAAAACTGTTCATGATAAATAGTCGATAATGGCTTTTATTCAATGCTTCTAAAGCGGTTTTCTATTTATGCTATTTTTCGTTAGTTAATCTTTTCTTATTTCGGCTTACGGTTTACTTTACCATTTTAAATAACGCCATAAAGCGCAATTGCTTTATGGCGTTTTTGGTTGCGGGCAAAAAGTCTTGGTTTAAACTTAACTACAAATCTAACTACAAATC
>DMZE01000154.1 GCA_003492055.1 Cellvibrionales bacterium | reverse complement strand
TAAATAGCATTGGTTAAATAGCATCGGCTAAAAAGTAACGGTTAAAATTATTTTTATATCGCTATTATCCTTCAGCTTCTGGCTGGGTGGTAATGTTTATTTTGGTAAAACCCATACCTCCGGCAATATCAATAATTTTAACAACGGCCTGATAAGGGGCTGTTGCATCGGCGGTTACGGTTAAAGGCGTTGATAAATCATCCTGAGAAAGGTTTTTTAAAGCACTTTTAATGGTTTCACTGTCAGTATTAATTAACGCTCGACCATCAATTCGATAAAAGCCATTGTTATCAATAATCACTTCGAGAGCGACCGTTTCTTGCACTATCTGTTCGGCGTTAGCCGCTGTCGGCAAGTTAAGCGTTAAATGGGTTTCTTTAATAAAAGACGTCGACACCATAAAAAATATTAGTAGTAAAAAAACAACGTCAATTAACGGTGTTAAATTCACATCGATAGCGGCCTGTTTTTGGCGTTTAAACTGCAAGGTATTTAGCCCTCTTCTCTGTTACTTTTAAGCTGTTGCTTTTAAACTATTGCCATTAAACCGCTGGCTGAACACTAACATCTCTTTCGCTATGCAAGGCATCCACTAGCTTGGTCGCCTCTTGCTCCATTGTCACTACAACGGTATCAACCTTGCGCTGAAAATATCGATGCATAATAAGCGACGGTATTGCCACGGTAAGACCGGCAGCGGTGGTAATAAGCGCCTCAGAAATACCACCCGCTAATAATGCGGCATTACCCGCGCCGTGAATCATAATGTCGCTAAACACTTTTATCATGCCAATGACCGTGCCTAACAATCCCAGCAAAGGCGCGACAGAAGCAATGGTACCTAGTGTATTAAGATAGCGCTCCATATCATGAACAACATAACTAGCCGCCTCTTCAATGCTTTCCTTCATCACATCTCGACCCGCATTAGCATTACTGAGACCTGCTGCCAGTATTAGACCTAATGCAGATTCTCGACGTAAGGATTTAATGGCGCCGCTATCGAGCTTGCCCGATTGAATATTATTCCAAACGGTAGCGAGTAAATTACTAGGTGCTAGTTTTGAGCGATTAAGCGTCCATAGTCGCTCTAAGCATATGGCTACAGCCACTATTGAGCAGAGAATAATGGGAACCATTAACCAGCCCCCTGCTTTTACGAATTCCAACACGCTCATGACTCCTTTTAAAGGCTTTGACTGTTTATCTCTTCACCAGTTAGAGCTGGCCGCTAAGATGAAAATTGCAGGTAATAGGCTACAGTGTACTGGGGTTTTATCAGCCTATTGAATAACAGCCTATGACTTTATCGTATTCGGCGGCCCAGTGGTAATGTCTTCTTTAATAATTGCTATATTTTACAATAAGCTTATTGAACCGATACATTGACCATCATCATTGAACTTATCCCAAAAATGTTGAGCCTTATATCTTGCACAATAAGGCCCTAACCACTTTCCATGACGATATATCATTTGTACAGCTCCCAACCTATCAGAGCGATAGATCTTGATATCTCTGTCTGAATACCGCGCAATCACATCCTTATGCGGATGTCGGTAGCGATTTCGATGTCCCGCAGAGATTAAAGCGAACGAAGGTTGAACCGCAGATATAAAGGCGACACTTGAGGATGAGGCGCTACCGTGATGCGGCACGGCTAATAAATCTGCGCTTAGCTTGTCGCGCGTATGATTTAATAAATGAGCCTCCACACGCCGACTAATATCGCCGCTTAACAATATTAGCGCGTGTTCCGAATGCTGAGTTTTTACACTTAGCACGCAAGATCGATCATTCTCACTGTTGAAGTTAGCACTTGATGGATGAAGTATCTCAAAGTGGATACCGTCCCGAATCCACGCTTGCCCCTGCCTGCATCGCTGTTGATTATAATCATTTTCACTCGCCGAATTAACTGGCAAAGTTAAACGCTCTATAGAAGCCGTTCCGCCTAGTAACCACTCTTTTACATTGCCATATTGATTCAGATAATTAGCGCCACCAGAATGGTCGCTGTCGCCATGACTAACAATCACAGTGTCCAGCGACTTTATTTTCATAGTCGCCAAATACGGTTCAATAACACTGCTGGCGGCATTAGCTGCTTCAGAAAATTTGGGGCCGGTATCATAAAGCAAGTGGTAGTTAGCGGTACTCAATAGAATGGCTGAACCCTGCCCTACATCTAGCTGAGTAACAATAAGATCAGAATCTTCTAACTTTGATTGCTGAGAGTTAATAGCAAAATTAAGCGGGTTAAAAATAACTATCCAAATAATGACCGCCGCTGAATAAGTCGGCAATCCACGTTTTCCTAATAGAATAATAATGCTAATTAATGCGATGCCAAAAATAATCGGATGCAGTGAGGATTGATAAGTTATCAAATCAATATTAAGAGGTCCATGTCGAAGCATGTCAGCAAAATGCTCAAGCGAGTTTAGTAGTAATAAAATAAAACTTAGGAAAAAATCAGCAATCGCAAAAAAATATGCCGCGAGTGGCAATGAAAAATACGAAATTAATAGCCCAGCAATACCGGCAGGAACAACCGTTAACGAGACTAAAGGTATGGCCAGTAAATTTGCTATTGGGGTTAGTAGTGAGCCCTGGCCGGTAAATAATGAGAGCACCAGCGGCATGGCTATAAAAATTGCCAGCTGCGCCAAACCAAAAGCAATGAGCTTCTCTTTGCTTTTGTTAGTAAATTCAGATTGCCCTATTGATTTGTCTAAAGCTTTAGATGGTTTATGTGCAATCGCCGTATTAGAAAAACGCATGGCCCGCGAAGCCCACAACAAAATAGCGACTGCAGAAAATGAAAACCAGAATCCTGCTGACAATACAGATAGCGGATCAATAATAACAATGATAAGAGCAGCTAGACTCAGCGTTTGTAGCAAATATGTTTGTCTGCGCAATAAAATAATGACCAAAAAACAACTCAGCATAATTAATGCGCGTTGAGTCGATAAAGAAAAGCCTGCAACAATGGCGTAAAAGCTCGCAATGGGCAGTGCCGCTACTGCAACAATAATGACCCTTGGCGAATAATGCATGCTAATAGGCAGCAACCATAGCAGCCCTTTTGCCAGCAAGGCTGCAAATAACGCAGCCACGCCTATATGCAAGCCA
>DMZE01000099.1 GCA_003492055.1 Cellvibrionales bacterium | reverse complement strand
AATATAAATAAACAATATAAATAAACAATATGCTAGAGGCCATTAAACCACTAGTAATCAGAAATAATTAAGAGCCATTAATAGCCTTTAATAGCGTATTAAAATGACTCTTCACTGCGCGCCGTTAACACTTCAACGCCAGTGGCTGTTACCGCCAAAGTATGCTCCCACTGTGCCGATAGCCGGCCGTCTTTTGTTTCTACGGTCCAACCATCTCGACGGTTCAACTTAACATGTCTTTTACCGGCGTTTAACATCGGCTCAATAGTAAAGGTCATACCCTCTTGTAGAACCATACCCTTGCCAGGATTACCATAATGCAGAATTTGTGGATCTTCATGAAACACTGCGCCAATACCATGACCGCAATACTCTCTAACGATACTGTAATAGTGCTTGGAAGCATGTTGATAAATAACATGACCGATATCACCTAAAGTAGCACCGGGCTTCACCGTTTCTATCCCTAAATACAAGCATTCTTGTGTTACTTCAATTAAACGACTGGCATGTGCAGGTACTTCGCCCACTACAAACATTTTACTGGTATCGCCGTGATAGCCGTCTTTGATAACGGTAATATCGATATTAATAATATCGCCCACTTTCAATACTTTTTTATCGGCGGGAATACCATGGCAAACCACTTGATTAACTGATGTGCAAATAGACTTAGGGAAACCGTTATAATTCAAGGGCGCAGGAATAGCATCTTGCGTATTGACGATATATTCATGACAAATACGATCAAGCTCGCCGGTTGAGATACCGGGCGCAACATGATCGCCAATCATCTCAAGCACTTCGGCTGCCAAACGACCCGCCACTCGCATCTTGTCTAGTTCAACAGCCGTTTTAATCATCGTGCTCATAGGTTCTCTTCCGACAACGACCGCCTTGAGAGTATTCAGAGGAGGTCAAAAATGGATTAGCTCTACTCAAGCTTTAAGAGCAAGAGCAATAAAAAGGGGGATTTTATACGAAACCGTTAGTTAATGCCCTATTCAGCAGCCATGTTTATGGGGTTCACGCCATTATTTATAGCAACTTTTGACTAAGTGAGTGCATTCTTTGCTCATTAGCGGTCATAGCTGCTTTGCTAGCTAGCATTTACTCAGCTGTCAATTGGCTACAACTTATTGCTTAGGTCGCCCGAGCAAAGGCATCTAACAGTTTTTTTATGGACATAATGCGGTGGCAATTGGAGTATTAATAACCCTATAATCAATCATATAAATGACTCAGGCATAAACATTTATAGATTTTCAGGGATTTTTTGAAATTTCAATCGCTAGGTCACGCCTGAACAGCATAATGGACCGCTAGCGCTTGATAAACGAGGATGGAATTTTGATTAAGGTACTTATTGCCGACGATCACGACATGGTGCGTCACAGCTTTACACTCGTTCTCAGCGAGGTAGAAGATATTGCCATTAGCGGTGAAGCAAAAACCGGTGAAAGCGCGGTAAAATTAGTAAAGCAAGACCCACCCGATGTGGTGTTAATGGATGTACGCATGCCAGGCATTGGCGGGCTCGAAGCCACTAAACGTATTCTTGCACACAGACCATCGACTAAGGTTATTGGTCTATCTGGCTATAACGATGGCACCTACCCCGGCATGTTTATCCGCGCTGGCGCTATGGGTTATGTGACAAAAGATGTCGGCGTTGATGATTTAGTAGAAGCCATTAAGACCGTCTATCGTGGCGAGGCTTATCTTTCTACTGAGGTTGCTCGTCGCGTGGCAGAAATGGGCAGCAACACCAATGAAAACCCCTTTAATGCATTGAGCGAACGCGAACTGCAAGTCGCACTAATGCTTGTGGAGTGCTATCAAGCACCCGAAATAGCCACTAAACTTGGCATTGCTGCCAAAACGGTTAGCATTTATAAACAACGTGTATTTGAAAAGCTCGACTTGCACAGCGATGTTGAGTTGACGCTTTTAGCCCTTAGGCACACAATGATTGAGCCAGAAAACACCACTGTGAGCGCCAGTACGAATGACGATAACCGCTTTAACAACCCAAACAATAACGATACGGGTACAGCGTCAGAGTAAACCCGCGCAGACGTATCGCTCAACAACTGGAGTTTAACCTTGAGCGATTCTTCCTCGGCAGATAAACCGCCTGAAAAAACCAATAAGCCCTCTTTTGATTCCGAGTCTTTTCTTGCTAGCTGCAGCCAGAAACCGGGGGTGTATCAAATGTATGATGCCAATGGCAAACACCTATACATCGGTAAAGCCAAGCATCTTAAAAAACGCCTTGCCAGCTACTTTAGGCCGCAAACACCGGGCAGCAAAACTGAAGCCCTGGTGAGAAAAATCATGCATATTGATGTCACCGTTACGGGTAGCGAAACCGAAGCACTGATTCTTGAAAATAACTTAATTAAAGCTGAGCGCCCGCCTTATAATATTTTACTCCGTGATGATAAAACCTACCCCTATATCTTTTTATCTAGCGCACATGAATACCCACGCCTAACATTTCATAGAGGCAATCGCCGTGCTAAGGGAGAATATTTTGGCCCCTTCCCCAATAGATATGCCGTTAGAGAAAGTTTAAGTCTTTTGCAAAAAATGTTTAAGGTTCGACAATGCGAAGACAGCTTTTTTAAGAATCGCTCACGTCCTTGCTTACAGCATCAAATTGGTCGTTGCTCAGCACCCTGTGTTGATTTAATTGATAAAAAAGATTATGCCGATACCGTGCGCAAATCAACAATGTTTCTGCAAGGTCATAATGACGAGCTAACCAATGAAATTCTCAAAGAAATGGACAGTGCCGCTACTGATTTAGAATTTGAAATTGCTGCAGAAAAGCGCGATCAAATAAGTCATTTACGCGTAGTACAAGAAAAACAATATATTGACAATGGCCGCGGCGATATCGATATTATTGCTGCCGCCACCGCTTCGGGGCATGCTTGTATACAAGTGTTATACGTGCGTCACGGCCGCATGCTTGGCAGTCGCAGCTACTATCCGAATCTTGGTCTTATTGAGAATCAAAATGACTTACTAGAAGCCTTTATTTCGCAGGCCTATATTGCCTCGGGCGGCGGACTGGGCAGCGTACCCTCAGAGCTTATCAGCAACGTAACCCCCTCTGGCTTAGACGGCCTAACGGCAGCACTCAGTGAAAGCAGCGGTAAGCAAATTAAAATTCTGAGTAATGTTCGCAGTGGTCGAGCACGCTGGTTAAACATGGCGACTGAAACCGCTAATCAAAACTTAACCGCCAGAGTCAATAATCGCCAACAAGTGCGCGATCGTTTTGAGAAACTACAGCAAGACTTACAGCTAACCGACCTACCAGAGCGCATTGAATGCTTCGATATTAGTCATAGCAGTGGCGAGCAAACAGTTGCCTCTTGTGTCGTATTTACCCATGAGGGCGCTAAAAAAAGCGACTACCGTAAGTTCAATATAGAAGGCATTACTGGCGGTGATGATTACGCCGCTATGCGTCAAGCTGTCGAGCG
>DMZE01000090.1 GCA_003492055.1 Cellvibrionales bacterium | reverse complement strand
GCAGAGCCATAACCCGAAGTAGCATCTTCAGCCAAAAATACATTAACGCTAGAATCATAGCCAGAATAATTCAGCAACGAATCTAAGCTACTTCCTGCCTGCAAAAATTCAAATCCCTGAAAATCATGAAAGCCAACAGAACCTGCGGCATTGGATGTAATATTCCAAGTATCTGCATCGTTATAAGTGACCGCCAGAGAATCCTCACCCGCTCCACCTTTTAGGTAAGAGAAGTTTTGGAAGCTCATGTCATCGATCATGCCATCAGAAGCACTCGATATAAGCCAGTCACGTGTTTCATCATCACCGAATAAATTATTATCACCCGCACCACCCACCAACGATTCAACATCTTTAAACAAGACGTTTGCTTTATCCGCATCCTCATAAGCATCATAACCAACAAAGCCCCAGTTAAACGAGGCATTCGTATCGAGTGATTGGCCAATAATATTATCGACGCCATCGCCACCTTCAAAAGTAACAGACAAAGAATTGCCGTTGGCAAAAATAGAATCATTAATAGTGAGTGAATCATCACCCAAGGAACCCGTAATAAACACTGAACTCGTATCAGCTAACAACTGTTGCGCGAGAATACTATTATCAGAAAGATCCCTTAACAAAACAGAATCGCTTTCTACCGTCAGCTCCATATTGGTTGCACTTTCTAACAGCGCAGTTAATGGATCGGCAGAAAATAATAGCCGGGGCTCTAAACCCTCAAACTTAAATTTATTTTTACGTGAAGCCTGCTCTAGCTTAATCGCCTTCGTCAGCGGTTTAAACGCCAGCACCTTACTACTTAAATCAGCACTTACTTTTTTAGCTTTCGAACCGATCTTAGATCGCAAACGTCCCCAGTCACTGCGGATACGCTGACGCGAGTCAATCGATAAATTCGAACATTCTGTATCTTGAAAAGGATAAGCCATTATTATAAGTCCATAAATTCAAATGTTTGGTGCTGGCTGAAAAAACTACGCTTCAGTTTCAGCTTCTTCGGCTTCTTCTGTTTTAGCAGCGCCCACTTTTTCTAACATGCCGCTAAAGTTACGCATAGATTGAATCTGCATATAAGCCAATTCCAACTCATCCGTTTTTGCAAGTTCAGCGAGTTGATCACCGCTTAAGGCTTTAAGCTTTTCGCGGTTAATTGCCTGAAAGCCCGTTAACGTTAGCTGCTCACCCGCAGGTAAAGTTAACTGCGCACCCATTGGCTCGAGCAAATCCAATTCTTTAAGTTTTTTACAAAACAACTGCGTACGCTGAAATTGCATTTGGTACTCTTTCAAAAAGTCCAAGACACTGTTTAAGTATTGCGTCTGTTCACCATCGGCATCAAACAAACGTTCGCCGCGGCCATCTTCGTTACAGCCATCAAATACTTCATCAATGCAAAGCGTAAAATTAGCGCCGTCATCGCTGCTTGAAAAAACAAACGGATAACGTCTTAAAAAGGCAGGAACATATTTAGCCGTAAAAGCACCCGCATCATCGACATATAAATTTTCTTCTGCTCTGACGCCAGTAATAATGGCCGGCATTAAATTGTCCTCTGAGCCAGCAAATACAATAGCGAACTCAGTAGCAGCGTTAGCAAACTCAACAGCCGTTAAAGGAATTGAATTGATACTCTTAGCAAAGCCGTAATCAGCACCCGCTTTAACCGAATAATTAGCGTGCTTATCTTTAGAAATTGCAGCGGCTTGCCCATAAATTAACAATTGTTTTGACATAACTTTTACTTACTCCATAAATATTGCGGCAATACGCCTACAACTTAAATTTTGCACTACCCACTTAACGGATAACGCTTAAAAAAATGCCCGCCTAAGAACAATCAAGATAATTACATCAAGACCATCAACCAGCCTGCACACCATAATAAAACGTCACAAACTCTTTACCATCTCGCCCAATACCAGAGGACAGATGGCCTAACTTTTTATTCTTTTCTGCCGCCAACAGCTTATCTATCGCAGCTATAGAAATATCAAAATAATTGGCCAAGTCATAAACAACCGGCATCGCCTGCTGCAAATCCAGCTCGGCATCATAAAACCGAATATCAAACGAGCTACGCGTCTGAGTTTGGTCTTCCACTTCCATATAAAACAACTCATCCAGCGTCAGCTTACTAGCCAGAAACAGTAATTCGCTAGCAGCATAAAAACCCTGCGTTTCACGGCCATTAGATAAACGTCTAATACCATCTAATATATCGGCTCTTGAGGTCACTGCCGCCAAGTAATAACTATCAACAGTCCTTGTATTCACCGATTCTGGCTGCCACTTGTAAGCCGTAAAAATTTTCTGCGACTCAGTGCCCACAAAGTGAATAGGCTCTTCAACATAAAACTTACAAATAGAGCCCTTATCCCGCCCATCAAAGCCAACAATCACTTCACGCAAACCGACTACCTGCTCACTAATAGCATCACGGAAATCGTTAGGCATATTCAACTGTAAAGCCAAACGATGTATTAACTGCTGCTCACCACCCTTCAAAGCCGGCAAATACAGAATTAATAAAAATCGATCACTTAATAGTGAACCCGCCATTAATTTGAATGAAGGCTCATAAAAATACGGCACATTTAACGAGTCTACAAACGCCAACAAGCGTTTGCCATAATTCTCAGCCATCATGGTAGTAACGTAAAAACCCTAGCTATCTCATTGATCTATTTATTATTGTTAGCGAAGCGAGAAGCACTTGCCGATTTGTAATAGGTCAGCGCCGCTAAATCAGCGTCCTCACCTGTTAACAAAGTATCGACAAAGGCTAAATCCGCATCACTTAACGAACCCACTACACGCTTAAGGCGTAGCGTATTTAACACATAATCGTATCGCGCATTAGCGTATTCAACACGAGCAAAAAACAGATCACGCTCGGCATCCAACAAAGCAATCGTTGGCACCAAACCTGCGCGACTCTCTTCTTGTCTCGCTTCAACCGACTGCTCATGCGAAGCCACCGATTTTGCTAGCGCATTCACTTTAGCAATGGCTGCGACAATGCCGTCATAGGCAGAAAAGGTATCCGTTTGAACGCGTCGTGTTTGCATTTCTAACTGCTGCTGAGCTCTTATCAATAAACGTGTCGACGCACGAACTTTAGAAGAGACAGAACCGCCAGAATAAAGC
>DMZE01000001.1 GCA_003492055.1 Cellvibrionales bacterium | reverse complement strand
TTAAACAAAAAAAGTAAACCCTCAGAACATCCCATTACTACTAAAGTTTTAAACTCTGAGCTCTAGATTCTGACGAGCTCAGATATTTCCCAGTATTATCTATCCAGCGTCCCCACATCCAATACTGGCGCAGCATCAATATGCTGTGCATCCATCATTTGAGCAATTCGACTAAGTGATGAAATCATCATCAGCTGTTCCCATTCTTGCAAGTCATTAAACTGCTGAGTAAATTGATGCTGCAGCGGCAGCGGGGCGTCTTTTAAAATCTCTATCGCATTGTCGGTAACATCTACCTGCACTTTTCTGCGATCAGACGTCGACCGCTCTCTTATGATTAATGATTTTTTTTCTAAGCGATCTAAAATCGTTGTTACCGTTGCTTGGCTTAGACTCATTTCTTTGGCTAACACGCCAACGGTTTGTTCGCCTTTGTTACGTAATATTTGTAGCAACAACATTTGCGGAGACGTTAGCCCCGTGTTTTTTGCCAGCTGCTTGGAATATAAGTCCGTCGCTCGTATTATTCTTCGTAAAGTGACAAGCACTTCGTTAACTTTTTCCATTAGATAAATTTCTCGCTAATCAGCTGTTTACACGATCTTCTTTTAAGCTAGATCGTAAGCCTTTAAATAAACTGATACTAATAAAAAGCAACACCAGTGTAAATGGGATGCCGGTTGCTACTGTTCCAGCTTGCAGTGCACTCAATGCATACTGGCCGCCACCATACAACAAAACACCGGCAATTAAACCTTGAATAACAGCCCAGAAAATTCGCTGCGGTGCCGGTGAGTTCAGTTTACCGCCTGCAGTAATACTGTCGATCACCAAAGAGCCTGAATCTGAGGAGGTAATAAAAAATATCAATACCAAAAGGATACCTACAAACGTTGTGATTTCTGCGAAGGGCAGATTCTCTAACATTTGAAACGTCGTTAGACTCACTGAGCTAATACCATCAGCGAGGCTGCCAATACCAGCTTGCGCTTGAGCAATGGCATTCATACCAAACACACTCATCCAGATAATGGTGACGAAGGTTGGGATAAATAATACTGCCAGCATAAATTCGCGTACCGTCCGGCCTTTGGATATACGGGCAATAAATAATCCAACAAACGGTGACCAGCTAACCCACCATGCCCAATAAAATACCGTCCAGTCACGCATCCAGTCGATATCTTCACGTCCAACGGAATTACTTAGCGGCAGTATGTTTTTAGCGTAGTGCTCAGTAGTAAATGCAATCCAGCTGCCGACATCGCCTGTTGATCCGATTATCACTACAAAGACCAGCAAAGAGGCGGCTAAAAACATATTAGCGTTACTGAGTATTTTAACGCCGCCGTCTAAGCCTCTTATTACTGACAAGATAGTGATAAAGGTGACTAATATAATCACCGAAATTTTCGAGTTGAGGCTGTCTTCTAGCCCTAGCAGCATGGTTAAACCCGCATTGACTTGAGATGCACCTAATCCTAAGGAGGTGGCCAGTCCAAAAATAGTCGCAAGCACTGCGAAGGTGTCGATAACATGACCGGGCCAGCGCCAGCAGCGCTCGCCAAGTAATGGGTAAAAAGCCGAGCGTAAAGTTAATGGCAAACCGCAGTTATAGGTGAAAAACGCCAATGCTAATCCGACTACGGCATAAATAGCCCAAGCATGAAGCCCCCAATGGAAGACGGTTGCACCCATTGCTAGCTCAGCGGCTTCATTAGACCAAGCCTCTACACCAAAAGGAGTGCCTGCCCAGCCAGTAAAGTAGGCCATGGGTTCTGCTGCGCCCCAGAACATTAGGCCAATACCCATGCCGGCTGCAAATAACATGGCAAACCAGCTTAGGCGTCCAAACTCTGGTCGAGCACTGTCTCCGCCTAATCGAATTTTACCCATAGGCGAAATAATAAGTGCTAAACAGAAAATCAAAAGTGCATTCACTGCCACCATCATAAAACTATCGAAATTCGTTAGACACCATAACCGAACGTTAGATAGCCATTCATTAGCTATTTCTGGGTACTGCAATGTGGCAATCACAAACGCAATAATCAGGCTAGAGCTTATAAGAAAGACGGGTGTATGAATGTCGAGGCCAAAAACTTGAGTGTTATCTTCACCGGCTTCAAAGTCTGATGAGTAGCGATCTACCATTATTCCTCTCTAGATCTTTTCGTTAGAACAAAATGAATGCTTTTTGTACATGTTTAATGCACTAAGTATTTTTAGCTAACGAAACGATTCAGTTTGATTGATTATTTATAGTGTACAAATTATTCTTTTTAGCGATTAGATTGCTAATAATACAACAAAGAGGCCTATATTGCCCTCAAATAGAGTGTTTACGTTGATCTTTGTGAGGTTATTTTTAATAATATGCATAGAGTTATATATTTAATTACACTAATGATTATATTTTACTCGCTCTCCTTTCTATTTAACTAACTAATAACTAAAAGGACGCTCATGTTAAAGCGAACCGCATTATTCAGTAGTATTTTGATTGCCAGTACTGCCCAGGCACAAATTCAAGAAGTCATTGTTACAGCAACTAAGCAGGAAGCGAGTACACAGGATATTCCTGTGGCTGTTAGCGCATTAGGTCAGGAAGCGCTCGAGCAGTTGGGCATTACTGATTTCACCGATTACCTTATCCAGATGCCAGGCGTTACAGCCGGAGGCAATGGTCCAGGCCAAAACACCATCTATATTCGTGGTGTTGCATCGACTACGCCTAACCTAACCACCTCTGGTGTTGCGGGACTTGCACCCAATGTTGCGCTCTATCTTGATGAGCAGCCTTTATCTCAGCCAGGACGTAACTTAGACGTTTATGCTGCCGATATGAATCGTGTTGAAGTACTTAAAGGACCTCAGGGTACATTGTTTGG
>DMZE01000130.1 GCA_003492055.1 Cellvibrionales bacterium | reverse complement strand
AAAAAAACTGAAAATGAGATAGGCATTAAAAAACACCTATCTCATTTTATATACCTACAACGTTCTCCCTAAATGCGTTTTTAAAACCAGTGGTGACCCTTTACTAAAATCATCCAATTTTATTAACTCATCAAAGCTCACTGGCTTAGAAAAGAAATAACCTTGAATATAGTCACAACCCATCGATTGTAAGGCCGTTAATTGCTCTTGGGTTTCAACGCCCTCGGCAATCACTTTATAACCCATTGAATGAGACATATTAATCACTGCCTGCACAATGCCCTGGCTTTCAGTGCCTGAACCCACGTCATCAATAAAGGCTTTATCAATTTTAATTTTATCAATCGGTAACATCTGCACATAACGCAAGCTTGAATAGCCAGAACCAAAATCATCAATAGCAACGCGAACACCCATTTTTTTCAGCTGACTAAGTACCGTCGCAATACGAGTAATATTTTCTAAGAAGATATTCTCAGTCACTTCAACAACCAACATGGAAGGATCCACATTATGCTCAATCAACGCCTTAGAAATAAGCTGCGGGATGTCCTGAAATTGAAACTGCAAGGGTGAGACGTTAATGGAAACCCATTTTTTGACGCCCATCTTACTTAACTGGCTTATCTTTGCAAAAGCCATCGCAATAATCTGCTCACCCAAATCAAGAATTAAGCCGCTATTTTCAGCGACATCAATCACCTCTTGAATATTCCACTGGGCATCCATATCGGGCCAGCGGAAAAGCGCCTCGCAACCAACAAAACATTCGTCTTCATTACATATAATAGGCTGAAACGCCAGATCAAAAGACTGCTTCTCAATAGCCAGCTTTAAGGCATTACGAATATCTTTTTCACGAAAACGCTCTCGCTCAATGGCTGCGTTATAGAGCACACAACTACTGCCAACATGTTTTTTCTGCTTACCCACTTGCACAGCCGAATAAACTGACTGCATTAAATCATCTAAACTACCACCGTCTTTGGGAAAAACAGCAAGCCCCATAGTCAAACTTAAACCGAGACGCTCACCATTTTGCAAAGACATGGTTGCACACTCGTCAATAAGCTTTTGGCATAATTCATGAGCAGACCATGTGGCCACATCATTTTTAAAAATAACAATATATTCATCACCTGAAAGCCTGGCAACATGACTGGTATGCTCAGAATACCCTCTTAACACATCGGCAAAATCACGTAATACGCCATCGCCAATACGATAACCATAAGTATCATTAATCTGAGTGAAATCATTAATATCAATCAGCGCCGTAGTAAACCCCTCACCCGAGTCCAAACTTTCGCTAGCTAGCACCGAAAACTGAGATTCAAAATGGTTACGATTAGGCAAGCCGGTTAATAAATCATGATTAGCTACGCGCCATATTTCTCGCTCTCGCTCAATCTGTTCATGCATGTCGATACAAGAACCAATCACGCATAATGAGTTCTTAGCGCCAAATGAACTCTTAGCACCAAATGAACTGAGCTCACCGTTAATTAAGAACCACCGGTAAGAGCCACAGCGACTCAGAATACGACAGCGTTTATTAATTGCCTTACCCTGTTTGAGCGAAAGGTTTAGCTCATCAATAAGTCCTGCGGAATCGTCTTCGTGAATGCGAAGTAGTAATTCATCGGCAGGAATACCTCTAGTAGGCTCAATACCCAACAAGCTCTGACTCTTGCCGGCTATATCTACGGTTTGATTTCGAACGTCAAACAACCAAGTAACCGCGTTAGCAATATCAAGCACTAAATTTAATCGGTTAACCGTATTTTGTAGCTCATCAGAAGTCACCTCTACTCGCTTAGTAGAGGTTTTTAATGCCTGCGTACGACGGGCCACAATAACATCAAGATTCTGATTCGCTTCTAGCAGCCGCTGATTAATACCAAACAACTCTGTACTTTTTCGCTCGAGCAATACTTCAGCTTGCATGCGAGCATCTTTTTCGCGACCAATTTTCTTTCGCAAATAACTGAGTTCTATTTCAATACTACTCTGCGTCATGACTGCCTCACAGAGATCAACGTGAAAAACTCAGTTTCGGTATTTAAATGCTTCATGGAAACCGATAGCGTTTGCTGGTAATACTCAGCGCAGCCATTAATAAGCCCTTTTGCCAAATGAGCAAAAGGTCGACAAGAGCGGTATTCCATAACAATTTCTTGGCTATTAATGTTTTGAATATTGAACGAAGGAAGCTCGGCGTCAGGATAGAGCTTGAGAACCTCTTTATGAATAATGGTTTCAAGCGAACAGAGCAAATCAATAGCACCATCAAACTTCAGCGACATTGATTCCATTTGAGCAGCCAGTTTTGGAAACAAAAATAGGCCATAGGCTTCGAGTAAATCAGACGCGGGGGTGCCGGTTAATTTTTGTAGCTGACCAACAAGAGTAAGCACCTCTTGATGGTCATAGGTACCAACGGCTGTGTAGGCGCCACCAGAAGGAAGGTCGCAACCATCCAACAAGGCGGCAGCAATGCTGTAACCAAAGGTTGTTTCGACGAGCTCTATAAATTCTGTAAATATGATTCCTTTCATAGGTATTGCCCTCTCGGGAAGTAAGAAATCATATGTATTTTATCTTTTTATATAAACATCCATTTAGTAATAGAAATATGAAGTGGCATATTTTAAAACAATTTTATTCTTATAAAATTAGCCTAAAACCTTTAAACAAATCGCCTAGACAATTTCAAGCATACAGCCTAATGATAAGCTTAGACGAAACTTAAGAAAAGCGTTAGAAATTTTAAAGAAATAATCTATTTAAAATAAAAACTTAGCGCCTCGCACCAAAACTAACCATTAACTCACTCACATACTAGCCCTATCTTGGCCATTTAAAGCATTTTTTCAGTATTTTACGTTTTATATCTTTTAAATTGAGAAGCTTATCAGTGAATATGACATTTAAGTTATAAGCGGCGGCACTTTTAGTATTAAGAATCAACTAGTATAAGAATCAATACACTCAAAACCAAAAAACTGAATTAAATCGTTAGGTTAAGTAAGAAAGTTATATGTACTGTGGTTATAAGAAGCTTTTAGCTCAGCGTTAATGCAAAAAATAGAACAAGCGTCTCTGCTGCTCTTTGCTTAAACCCTGCATTCGAACAATATTCCTCGCTGGGATATCATCAACGTCAGGATAGGCGTTAATCGCCTGCTCTAAACTCTCTTCTCGCAAAATATGCACCACAGGAAACGGCGCAGCATTAGTTAAGTTTTCTAGGTCAGCCGGTTCAGTACCGGCAAATTGATAGCGCGGATGAAAGCTAGCCAGCTGATAAACACCCTCCCAGCCACCCTCGCTAAGCAAATCATTAGCAATTGCCAAAAAATCATTAAAATCATAAAAGTCCTGCATTACTTTGGGCAGCACCAGCAATGTCGTTTCTAGCTGCTCAGCAGGCATATTATCAAGACGCTGACACTCAGACTGGATAGCCTCCAATGCTGTCGCTGCATCATCAGCCTGGCTAACAAAAATCCGGTGTCTAGCCTCACGAATAGGCTTAAGCGCAAAAGGACATAATTGCAGCCCAATAACAACGTCTTCTAGCCAAACATTAATCTTTTCTTCTACATCTTTAGACACAATATCACCTTCAAAAAAAGGGTGGCAACAAGCCATTCAAACCCCACAGCCGCTATTGTACGCCAGCCAAGAATAAGAGTATCAATAAGATAAGCATCGATCGCCCATAACATTGCGCTTTCAGGTATGACATTAACCATGGCCACAGGTATCATGAAGGGCATAAGGCCAATGCGTAATAACGCAACGCAGCCGAACCGAACTAATCAGAACCAAGCCAAACCAAACCAAACCAAACCAAACCAAACCAAACCAAATCAAAAAGTAAGTACCTCTTTTTTATGGTGGGGTGTAAAATTGAAAATAGTTCCCCGGATTGTGTTGTTGTATACTATAATAGCACGGGATGACTGTAAGATTTGATACGTTTGGTGGGTGGGGGCAGTACGTTGTCCTGGACCCGGTCCTCGATGGCGATAATGATGGCGATAAT
>DMZE01000083.1 GCA_003492055.1 Cellvibrionales bacterium | reverse complement strand
GGCTTGTTGCAACAGCAGAATAAGCAGTTAACGCTAGCGGAGTCTTGTACTGGCGGAATGATTGCTTCAAACGTTACCGCAATTAGTGGTGCTTCATCGGTTTTTGGCGCAGGTTTCGTGTCTTATTCTAATGCTATTAAAAGTAGTGTTCTTGGTGTTGATGCCGATTTAATTGAAACACATGGTGCCGTGAGCGAGCCGGTTGCTAGAGCCATGGCCGAGGGCGCACTAGAACGTTCTGCTGCTCATTGTGTTATTGCAGTAACGGGTATTGCTGGCCCTGATGGCGGAACCGACGATAAGCCTGTTGGTTCAGTATGGGTAGCATGGGGCGGGATGGGTAGTATTAATGCCCATCTCTTTCATTATCCTGTTGGCCGTAAAATGTTTCAAACCATGGTGAGTGCGTTAGCGTTAGATTTATTGCGACGTTATCTTTTAGGCTCAACTGATGTGCCAAATTACTTTCAGCGCAAACGTTAAAAGTAAGTGTTTTACTGGATAGTTAGCGCAACGGGGTTAATAAACTCACTTGCGATACCGGCAGTGTCAACGGTGGCGATTGAAAAATAGTACTCGCCAATGGGTAATGCATTTATTTCATAGTCATTGACCAGTTGATTGTTACTGTTAGTTGCAGCCACTGACACTGTGTTTTCACTGTTACTGCCTTCACTGGTCGAAGAATAATAAATTTCATAGTGATCAATTTCATTAATCGCTAGGGGGCTACCATCTGTTCGTGTGGTTGGGGTGCCCCAGTTTAAAGCGACATCACGTAAAACAGCTTCGCCACCACCTTCATTAGGTGTTGATGCAATATCAATACTGGCGATGCTGGATGCGCTTAAGTCGGTTGTGTCTACGCATTCAGCGGTTAAAGTATGACTGCCTGCCGAGAGATTGTTGAGGCCGCTATCATTAAAGCCAGAGTTAATGCCATATTGATAAGGGGCGCTGCTGTCGCGTCGAACAAATACATCATTAATACTTAAATCGCAGTAGGCAATATTATTGTCATCGTCGCTGGCAATCAGTTCTACGCTAATACTATCGCCTTCAACAGCCGCCGTTTGTAATGTCGCGGTGCTAAAGATTACCGCTGGCGTTGAGGGCGTGTTATTGGGTGGTGTTGGCTCCGGATTTTCTTCGCTATAGATAGAGGCCAAGGGTAATGCTATTTCTGGTGTTTGTAGCGAAACGGCAGGTAATTCAGGTGCCAGTGTTGCTGTTTCTTCAGCCAATATTTCATTAATTTGACCTATGCTCTTGTCGCTATTCGGAACGTCCAGCAAGGCTGGATTCTGAGTCAGCACGGCGGCAATATCATCGATAGTATTCAATGCTGTAATAGCATTGCCGGCATTTTGTTTATCAAAGCTGCCATCGGCGAAGTCATTGGCCAATGCTGCAACAAGCGTTATACCGCTGGCGGTTAAGCCATCATCAACGATTTCGTCTTTTAAAATACTCACAATCGCGGCAAAAACTTCATTAGTTGTTCTTATAGCCAATGTGTCTTCAGCATCCGTATCGGCATTAATCAGTGGTGAAGTCGTAAATAGGTTAATGTCTTCGGTTAATAAACCAAGCCCAAGTGTTGCTTTAATATGTGTGGATGTGGTTTCTAATGCGGCTAAGAATTCGGCGATGCTAATGCTGCCATTATTGTTGCCCGATAAACCAACGGTTAATGGGTCGGCGTTATTCTCAAGGCTATCGGCAATTTGTTTGGCGTGTTCAATAGCAAAGGAGCTTAAAGGCGTTGCATAAACGGCGGTACCAGCGAGTAATTGTTGGCTGGTGATGATTGTGCTCAATGATTCTATAACAGGTATTTGACCATTGATTTCAGTGCCATCTGTGTATTCAATTAAGAAGGGCCCATTACTAGAAAGGCTTTCAGGAATAGCCAGCTGCAAATTAGCATTGGTATCTGAGCTGCCGCGAGCGACTATGTCACCCTTAAGGTCAGCTTGTGTAGTATCAATTTCATAGGCGGTGACATTGGCGTTGATGAGTGGTCCTTTGACGCCTGCGCCATTAACAGCAATGGCGGTTTCATTGTTATCTATGTTAGCTTCAGCGGCATTATCACCTGAGCCTCCACAGCCTAACAAACTAAAGGTTAAGAGTGCGGCGGCACATGCTTTTAAAGGATTCATAGTTCTATCCATTGTGTTGTATAGCGTTTTATTCATAGCGTTATCAATATCTCTATGGGTCATATTTTGCTGTCAATCTTTGGCTGGGCAGATTATTTTCAATGACTTTTACGTTAATGAGACTAGTGTATGTCGGGGAGATTTTGAGTGGCATAGCGCGCTGTTAAAACGGTGAACTGGGTGAGGTTTAGCGAGCGGTTTTGAGTGAGGTATCACTGTTTTCCGTCAATATTTGTCGTCAATATTAGGTGAATAGCGAGCCAGTAAAATTTATAGTGTGCGCTAATCGATTTTAATTGGCGGGTTTGCCCCGCTAGCTTGATGCACTAAAGCAATCGATGAAGTAATCTAAGACGCAATCTAAGACGCAATCAATGAGGCCAGGCAATATGCCAGATCAAGAAAATATAACCGATATGCATGGTCAGACAGCGCAATTAGCTTGGAGCGAGTTGGCACGATTTTTTGCCGCGGGCAAGGTATTGTTTGTCGATGCTAAGCTGAATTTAGTTGAGGTTGCTGCTGCGGTATCTGCCGATGATACTGAGCAAGTCAGTAAATGGCTTGAACTGCAGCAGCTATCATCTGTCAATGATCAGCAAGCGGCGCAGTGGCAGCAATGTGATCAGCTGATGTGGGCGGTTGTGACGGCACCATGGGTGTTAATTCAAATAGTCAGCGCTTAACGGTTTTTTGATTGTGATATGGGTTGCTGCAGGGGTTTAAAGATAAAAAAAAGGCGTCCAATTGGACGCCTT
>DMZE01000173.1 GCA_003492055.1 Cellvibrionales bacterium | reverse complement strand
TCATGCGCATTGGTAAACCGTTTGCCCCGAAAATTTGGCATGGGGTTGGCTTTGCGCCACACCACATCGTTCAAAATCCAATAGCTATGGTTCTGCAGCGCGGCGCCCACTCTAAAAATATTATGATACGAACCAATCACCCATATGGCGCCATCGGGCTTTAACAGGCGACGGGCCGCCTTCAGCCAAGCATTTGTGAACGCGTCATAGGCCGCGAAAGAGGAGAATTGATCCCAATCATCATCGACCGCATCAACGCGGCTGTTATCAGGGCGATGCAAATCACCTTTTAACTGCAAATTATAGGGAGGGTCTGCAAAAATCAAATCAACTGACTCTGCCGGCAGGCTGTTCATCACCTCGATGCAATCGCCTGCCAAAATACTATTCACCGGCAACCCAACGGCTGCCTTCTTTGTTACTGTCTTCATTTTTCTGCCTCTTGAACCGGCGCATGTTTGCGCTCTTTGCTTGACACTAAAATGAATCAAAGCTGATTCGCCGTCAATTTCTTTTTTGAATCAAGGGGTTATTTATTTTTGGAATACAAGATGTTGTGTATAGGTTTGAAAGAAACCCTATGATGTGGGGTCACACCAAGGCGCAGAAGGGCCGATTTATGCTCTGCTGAGGGATAGCCTGCATTTTTTTCCCAGCCATAACCGGGAAATGAGGCAGCCAAATCGCTCATCAAACGGTCGCGCACCGTCTTGGCAATGATCGAAGCGGCTGCGATGGATAAGGATTTTGCATCCCCCTTGATAATCGTACGATACGGCATCGGCAAATGGGCAGGTGCTCTATTGCCATCAATTAAGAGAAAATCGGCAGCTGTAGAAAGCCCTGCAACCGCCGTTCTCATCGCCAAAAGGCTTGCATTCAGGATATTGATATCATCAATCACCGACTCGGAAATATGCGCATAAGAGACAATTGAGGTTGCTTGGATTTGCTCAAATAGACTTTCGCGGCGTTTTGCACTTAGCTTTTTTGAATCGTTCAACCCGTCGGGAATGGCCTTTGGGTTCAGAATAACCGCAGCCGCGGTAACAGGGCCTGCCAAAGGGCCGCGCCCCACCTCATCAACGCCCGCAACTTGCTGAAAGCCAGCCTGCCAAGCTTCAGTTTCATTGAAAAGATCCGGGCAATTCATAAACGCGTGAAACCCGATTTCATAATCTTTGGCAAGCCCGTATTGGCGCGAACCCTATCCCAAACGCTTTTGGCACCGCGACATATGGCGCGAATCAAAGCCTTATCTCATTTTTTCAAACTTAACCCACCAGCTTGGCCCAAATTTTGCTGAAGAGGTTGAGATATATATATTCACTCTGCAGGTTTTAACCCGCTCACATCGACAGAAGGAACAAAAGCGTGCTGCAGAAACTTTTACCAACACCCACCGCTTCAAAATATTTGCCAAATCACTTGGCTGATGTTATCCACAGCCTAATCGAGCAAAAAAGATAACAATGTCAGCGTGTTACCAAGGAGCATTTTAAATGCATCTGCTTTGCCCGAAATGTGGATCAGGTTACAGGATCCCTAAAGACAAAATTCCCAGCAAAAACCGCGTCGTGATGTGCAGCAGCTGCAATCACATGTGGAAGCAAAATTTTGTGCCCGCACGCAGAAATTACGCAATCAAAAATCAAGCTGCGCAATACGCGCCCGTGCCAGCGCGCGAGCCCGCAACGCGGCGCGCCTATACCGCAGATGTGCTATCTGTGCTGCGCGAGGAGGCAGAAATAGAAACCAAGCTGCGCCATTAAACCACAAGATATGGTAGGAATTACCCGTTTTCTCGCATATTTACTACAAATAGAGAAATTTTTGAGTCATGCGTCCAAAACACTAAGAAACGGCCGCCTAAAAAACTTATGCCAATAATTTTTATATAAAAATTACAATGTTTTTCATGATCTTACAGGGCGACATGCATCAGGCACCATAGCTTCGCCATTTGAAATATTGTTTCAAGATCCGCGATGGAAAATCTCCCAAAATCCCATCCGAAAGTATCAATTTTTTAAAAAATATCCCCCAATGGACCGGTAAATTATCCCAACTGGCTACTGAACTCCATCCGTAAATATCATAACTTTTCAGGTGAGGCGCTAACTTCGCATCTTGTCGTTAGAATAAGAGCAAGCGAGCACGTAAAGGTAGGTTTTGTAGAGGTCAACGATGTCATTCGTGGATAATTTGTCCCGCAATATTGTGGGGTCTTCAGACGCCATGATGGCGCTTCGAAAATCGGTGATGGATGTTGCCGAGCATAATATCCCCGTATTAATCCTTGGTCCCAGCGGATCTGGCAAAGAAGTCGTTGCACAATCCTTAGCAGATTTATCAGGTAGATCTGGCAAGTTAATTTCAGTGAATTGCGCCTCTATTCCCAAATCTCTGCTTGAAGCTGAGCTTTTTGGCTATGAAAAAGGAGCATTTACAGGTGCAAGCAAAACCCACAAGGGCAAGTTTGAACAAGCACATAACGGCACCCTGTTTTTAGATGAAATTGGCGATATGCCCGCTGATATTCAAACGCGGTTATTACGCGTATTGGCAGATGGTGAATTCTATCGTGTCGGTGGACACACACCCATAAAGGTCGATGTTAGAGTTATTGCAGCGACGCATCAAAATCTTGAACAATTGGTTGAGCAAAAACTATTTCGTAATGATTTATTCCACCGTCTTAATGTTATACGCATGCACTTGCCACGTTTGGCCGATCGCAGCGAAGACATTCCTCAGCTTGCCAGACACTTTTTACAAGTCAGCAGCAAAGATCTCGGTGTCGATCAAAAAATTCTGAGTGATGAAACTGCCAAGTTATTTACTGCGCTGCCATGGCAAGGTAACGTGAGACAGCTGGAAAACACTTGTCGCTGGTTAACCGTAATGGCCGCAGGTAATGAAATACAGCCCTCGGACTTACCTCCTGAATTATTAAACCCTCAGCAAAATGTGAGCGATCAAAGTTCAACATGGGAAGAGCAACTGCGCAATTGGGCAAATATTGAATTAAGTGCGGGTAAAAACCGTATTCTCGATTCGGCAACGCCGACCTTTGAAAAAACCATGATAGAAATTGCACTTAAACATAGCCATGGTCGTAAACGCGATGCGGCTATTTTATTAGGCTGGGGCAGAAATACTCTTACGCGCAAAATGCAAGAATTGGATATGAGCCCAAGTCGTCAGCAGGCTTAGATTGATACCGTCTAAATAAAGAAAGTATTAAGTGCTAATAGCTTAACTAGCCCCGCGCCTGGACTTCAACTAATCGGAAGGCGCGATCGGCTGGCGGCCCACACTGACCACTGCTTCTCAAAGTGTAGTAATTTTCTAATAAGCCATCATTGTCAGCATCGTGTTGTGCGACTCCACAAATGACGTTAACTTCACAACTGTTCATGCCAGCGGTTGAAAGTACCCAGGTAGAAATAAGTGGCGTTAATGACGTTGGCGGGTTACTTAAATTCCCCGTACAACTGGCAGGATTAATTTCTAACACTTGATTTAGGCCTCGTTCAATACCACTCTCTGCCGCCATTAACGCTCTCATCGACAGCACTTCTCGCGCAACATCCTGCTCACCTTGGCTCAATATTTTTTGCATGGCAGCGGCTAGCATTGCCACCACTACTAATACAAATAATGCCGCAGGTATAGAAAACCCTCGCTGTCTAGAANNAAAGGGAAACTGTCTAGCAAAAGACTGTCTAGAAAAAGAGAGTTGTCTGATAAAAAAACGATGCGTTTGTTGATTGATCATTGGCTTATCTCATGCCGATAAATAATCCTATCATTACCTCGGTTATGCCCAAAGCTAGCGGTATTAACCGGCTCGCTTTCTGTTGTTGTAATATCACCATCCCAATCATAACGAAGAAAATCTTCAACATTAAACCGTATATCGACATTGCCTTCATTATTATTTCCAGGCGCTGTTAACGTAACACTACCCATACCTGTATTGTACGGACTACCGGCGATACTGCTTATTGTGGTTTCACCACTGTTAAGACGCTGCGTATAACTGCCGCTAACAAAAGAAAAATCAGTCGCCGTATAAACTGTACAATTATCATCACGATTTGGAATAAACCGTCCTGCTATACCGCTGGCTTGATTAAAATACTGCGCATTAAAATGCACAGTCAAGGGTCGTGTTTCTGGACCAAATGCATTTTCTAAAAATACTCGTCCATAGCGCTGCTGGCTCTCACCTAATAAGGCGACATCATGAATACTGTCATTGTCTATATCGAGATCCAACGCTGTAATGCTCACGCCGTCTGTATCAACAGCTAAACTACCTATTGATACCAAATAAGGGCCATTCGCTGTGGCTAAACGGTCAATCGTTAATGTCGTTTCAACTTCAGCTACACCTAAGCTCACAGCCATAGAGGGGCCCCATAAAAAAGTGCTGTTATCATTAATATCACTGGCTATAGGCAACCGCGATGATAGATCTAAAGGAACATTGATATCGACGGCGGCTATATTTAAGTTTCCCTGACTATTATCGAGTTTAATAAAATCATCTCTATAGTTTTCTGTTATATCACCGGCGAAGTTGCTAGCCAATAATTCGTAGTTGAGCGTAAAAGGCTGACCTAAATAAGTGTATCCGCCCAACTCGCATGCTTCGGTAAGCACAGGATTACTAATGTGCGCATGATCTCTAACAATAAAATGATGGGGAGTAAAACGTCCCACATTGCTCGCCTCGCCAGTAATGGCTATGCCGCTAGCTAAATAATCGTTATCCAATAACTGAGCCGATAAATGAATAATGCCAACTTCGCTCCATGTCATCGTCTGCGAGCGACTACCCTGACTGAATCCTGAAAAAATATTGCCGCCTATTATTCCATCGGCACCACCCAGCGGTGCTGCAAGGGAATGGGTTAATCGTATTGATTCATTTATTTGCTCAGTGCCAAAACTGATAGTGGCTAAATTGTCGGTAAGATTCGCATCAATATCGATTTGCCCATCATTATTTTGATCATCAATTGACTGCCATTGCACCGCTGTGACTCGCGTAATAAAGGGTGACCCTGCCGAAGTAAACACTGAAGCATTCGCATCGGCCATGGCTGCTAAATCTTGCGCAAACGTTATGCTTGAGAGCCCCTGCGTTTGACGATCATTAACACCGTTAATAATAAAATCAATATCAATGCCAAAAGGTCTTACCGTAAGTCGATGACTACTGCCGGCAATATCGATAGTATTTGAAAATAGTCGTGAATCATCTTCTATTTCTATTGAAAATTGACCCACGTCGGTTGTTTGAAGCATAACGTTCGCTGCACCGCCACCACTAAAATCTAACTGAACATTACTCACAGCGGGTTTATTGTTCGGCAGACTAACGCTATTAATTTGTGGGGCTTGTGCACTGAATAACTGCTGACGAGTATGCCAAATTTTTAGTGGCTGCTGGCTTTGATTGTAATCATTGGCTATGCCACAAACGGCTGGTGACTGACTCGTATCACGACGCACCATCTCAATACGATAAAGATGATCACGCCCGGCAATAGCAATATCGGCATTGGTTAGGCCATCCAGCAATGGATCGATATCCGTAATCACAAAGGCATTGTCACTAAATTGAATGGCGCTAGAGCTATTAGCTAAAAGTTCATTAATGGTATCGTTAGCCGTAATTGTTAAGTTTTCTGCATGCTGGTTATTTAACAGCAATCTAGCAATACCGTTATTTGCTTCTATAAAAGTAATGCTGGCAGTGCCGGAATCACGGCTACCCGTGACTAAATTCCCCTCGCCATTTAATTGCCAGTCACCGTGTCCTGTTGAGGTAGTTAATTCAACCGTGCCCTCGTATTCAGTGTAGATAGAACTGCACAGCGGATCATCGCAGGCACGAATTAAAACTTCTTTTGCCACGCAGGTGCTTGCATTACCACTCACGACAATTTCGATATGATCGGGACCCTCTGGTCTAGGACACTGGCTAAATAAATTAGCATTAGGAATGATACGACGAGAAAACCTTGGGCCACTCCATTCTAATTGCGCGACCGCTCCGCCACCTCTTTCATAAAACTCAACATTAATGCTGTAGCGCTCACCGGCTTGTAAATTTATTGAACGACTAGTATCTCGACGAGGGGCATGATCAGTGAAATTATCAATGATTAAATTGCCATCAAGGTAAACGCGAATGCCATCATCACTGACGGTAGAAAATTGATGTCTACCCGTTTCGCTGGCTTCTATTTCGCCTTCCCATGTCACCGAAAAATCATTAGCCGGGAAACTGCCCATAGGCGGACCGCCGCCCCAGTTAAAATTTAATTGTGCATCAAATCTCGATTCAACAGTCCCTGTAAAATAATTTCTGGGTATGCCGTTTTGATTATAATAATTACCACGCAAACCATTGATTTCAGTTTCGCCACCCTCACAAGGTAAAGGTTCAGGCGGACGGCAAATATAAGACAGTTGCGATGCGGGTATCACTTGGCGAATAAAACTAGGACCGTCCCATTCTAGCTGTGCGACCGCACCGCCGCCTCGCTCATAAAATTCCATTCGCACATCGGCAAATTCTCCCGCGCGTAAATTGATTGGCCTACTGGTATCTCGACGAGGCGCATGGTCGGTGAAATTATCAATAATCGTTTCGCTGTTAACACTTAAGCGAACGCCGTCATCCGAAAGAGTAGAAAAACGATAAGCGCCGGTTCGATTAATTTCGATACGCCCTTCCCAAACAATCGAAAAATCATCAGTACCAAAACCTATGGCAGGCCTACCACCACCCCAATTAAAATTAATTTGACGATCAAAACGTTCAAGAGTGTTACCGGTAAAATAAGCGCGCGGGGTATTATTCTGATCGTAGTATGTCCCTAACAGTCCATCAAAGGTAAGGCCATCGCTCGTACAAACAGCAGGCATCGCCATTAATGTGTTTGCATAGAGAGCCATTAAAAAGCAAAGGTGTTGTCTTAGTTTAATCAAGGCGAACCTCGCAAAGAAACACTGTGGTTAAATCGAACCCATTCATTATTTGTGCCACGTGCTAAAAATCGAAAATCTAAATAAACAATACCGCTTCGCTGTAAAGTACCGGCAAAATAGATAAACGGCTCAACAGGATCTTCATCTAATAATTGAATAAATTCCGCGAGCAGCTCACCTCCCGAAGGCGGTGACGCTTGAATATCGCTATAACCATAATTGTCATATCGAAAAAGCCGAGCTCCAACTCCACTAGCTAATACACAAAAACTCACTGGCTGGTCAATAAAGTAAATGCGCTGACCAGGGGATGCTTCAGCGAATTGCTGTGCAGGCAGTGAAAAATCAAACGTCACAGCACCGCCACTCACTGTCGCCGAACTAAACTCAATAGGGAGAACATGTTGGTTATTACTGTATACATCTGCCGAAGTTAAAGGATATACCGCTGCTCTCGTTATACTGCCCGATAAGGAAAAATTGATCGCCGTAAAATCATCGGCAGGAGCATTTAATCCCACTATAGGTAAACGACTATAAATAGACGCCGCCTGAACAGGAACAAATTCAATGCAGTCATTACGAATGCGTATACTGCCAGGTAAAGCGTTGCGTAATTCTCGACTTACACGCTCTATTGCAAAACGGCCTATTTGAGCAATTTCATTCCTTCGATTAACTTCA
>DMZE01000223.1 GCA_003492055.1 Cellvibrionales bacterium | reverse complement strand
TTTGTTTTTTAATTTGTTTTTTTATTAGAGACGCAGTATGACAGATGATGTCTTGCCGGTAGAGCAGGTAACAGCAGCGGAACCTTGGCTTTTACCCGAGTTCAAGGCTAAGCATATCGTGAGCGGTGCTGATGAGCCAAAGCAGCTGTCTGGTTTTGCCCAACGTCGTTCGGCTGTGTCGAATAAACCCTCCTCCTTATTAAAGCTTAACCGAGCCATGACTGCAGGGCAGTTGGAGCAATTAACTCAAGAGGCGCGAGAAGCTGGCTTTAAAGAAGGACGCGTTGCCGGCTATGAGAAAGGCTATGCCGAAGGCGAATCTCGAGCAAGAGAAACCGTAGAGGCACATGCTCAAGTGGCGTTGGCTGCTCAACAGTCGTCGCTAACGCAGCTTATTGAATCTGTTATTCAGCCCATGGGCGATCAGCAAGATCAATTACAGACAGTGTTATCGCAGTTGGTGGCTAAAATTGCCGAGCGGGTTTGCTATCGCGAATTATTAACCGACAACAATAGTATTCAAGCCGTTGTCAGCGAAGCTATTGATGCCTTGCCTATTGGCGAATCCGATATAAAAATTTATCTTAATCCTAAAGATCTTGCTGTCTTTGAATCGATACCCGGTTTTGTTCAGGACAGTTGGCCATTACGCAGTGATGAGCAATTAACGTTGGGTGATTGCCGTATAGAGAGCGCAAATAGCCTAGTTGATTTTACTCGCTCTTCACGTATGACATCGATTCTTGATGCAACCTTTGCACTCAATGAGCCTGAGTGATGTTGGATTATTTTAATCGCTGCCTAAGCGATGGAATTGAGCCTGCTAAGCCAGTCGCCATTGGTTATATTGCTCGTGTTGTAGGCTTAACCTTAGAAGCACGCGGTATTAATTTAGCTTTGGGTGCGCGCTGTCTGGTTGATGACGGAGAGCAAAGTAGCTTTGAAGTTGAAGTGGTTGGCTTTGATGCTGACATTAGTTATTTAATGCCTTTGCGGCCTTTTTCTTCGGTAAAGCCGGGTGCTCGCGTTACACCAACGGCGGCCAGTGATAGTGTGCCAGCGGGCAATGCGCTGTTGGGGCGTGTGATTGATGGCACAGGAATGCCGTTAGATTCAAAAGGCCCTATTGGTCAATGCGAATACATTAAATTCCATCCTCAACCGATTAACCCCTTGCTTCGTGAACCTATTAGTCAGCCACTGGATGTTGGTGTTTGTTCGGTGAATGCCTCGCTAACAATTGGCTGTGGTCAGCGTGTCGGTTTATTTGCCGGCAGTGGTGTGGGGAAAAGTGTTTTGCTTGGCATGATGACTCGCTTTACCGAAGCTGATGTTGTTATTGTTGCCTTGGTGGGCGAACGCGGTAAAGAAGTGCGCGAGTTTGTTGAGAATAATCTTGGCTCACAGGGTATGGGTAAAACTATTGTCGTTGCTGCTCCCGCAGATGAGACCCCGGTTATGCGATTGCGAGCAGGTATGTATGCCGCTCGATTGTCTGAGCATTTTCGTGATGAAGGCAAGCGAACGTTATTATTATTTGATTCATTAACCCGTTATGCGCAAGCGCAACGAGAAATTGCTTTAGCAACGGGTGAGCCGCCTGCAACTAGAGGCTATCCGCCTTCGGTCTTTGCGCGTTTACCGCAGCTGGTTGAGCGTGCCGGAAACGGTTTAGGTAACGGTGGTTCGGTTACCGCATTTTATACTGTGTTAGTTGAAGGGGATGATCTAACCGATCCGGTTGCGGATTCTGCACGGGCCATTCTCGATGGCCATATTGTTTTATCGCGCGATATTGCCGGTCAAGGTATTTATCCTGCGGTTGATATTCAAGCATCAATAAGCCGTTCGATGGCCAGCATTGTGCCTGCTGAACATTTATTAGCGGCTAATCAAGTTAAGCAATTGTATTCACGCTTTGAGCAAAGCAAAGATCTTATTAGTGTGGGAGCTTATACCTCGGGTATTGATCCCATTACCGATTTGGCCATTGCAAGACAACCTCAAATACAGGCGTTTTTGTCCCAAGGCTTAGATGAACCGATTAATTTACCCACTAGCCTTAGCCGTCTCTTAACGATATTAGAGCCCGTTGATACAGTAGATGATCCGTCGGTATCTGCAGCTCGAGTTGATGCGGATGTTATTGAAGCGCCTCGCAATGGAGGTATTGCTCTTGGCAATCGCTAAATCAAAACGTTTGGCTGTTGTCGCGAGACTCGCTGCGCTTAGAGAGCAGCAACAATTAATTCGCTTGCAGCAAAGCCAAGCTGCCTTAAAACAGAATCAGCATTCGTTAGATCGTCTTATAAGCTATAAAGACGACTATGCCGCAGGCGTTGCATCTGGCGAAAAGGGCGTGGCGGTGAATGACTTACAAAACTTTAGTCGTTTTATGAATGATCTATCTTATGCCACTGAATTACAGCAGCAGCAGTTAGATAGAGCGGATGATACTTGTCAGCAAGATAACGCGCGCTGGTCACAACTGCATGCTAGGCAGCGTCGTTTAGAAGAGTTGGTTGAGGTTCGCCGTCGAGATGAGCTTCATCGTGAAGCCATTAGCGCCGATCGAGAAAATGACGATCGCTGGAATGCTCTTCATCAAACTTTAAAAGCTCGTTAGATAAGTCTACGTGATGTTAAAAAGCGATAAACCTTTTAAGTAAACGCCATTATCATCTTCTCTTATCTTGTACTTTTCATTGATTTTGCTACATTTTTTCTTTTTAAGCTCTTTTTATACCCTTTGTATGCTCTCTGCTTTCCCTCTGTTTTGTTTATGAAAATCCCACTTATAGTGTACGGTTACTTAAATTGTTTAATTTTTATTCGTATTTGTGAGCCGTTCCTCTGGCGTACTGTGAGATTTGCGCTAATCTGAAAGAACAAAGCACCTTAACCACGATGGTTTTGGTTGTTTCGGCCAGTGAAAAAACACACTGTAAACGAGGATAAGTTGCCCGAACTGCTCAGCCAATAATAGTAAGCCGGAGTATGTAATGCCTATTTCATCAACAATGTCTGCTGCCAAAAGTGAGTTGATTATTAATGTAGAGGGTCGTTTTGACTTTAGTGCGCATCAAGATTTTCGCAGTGCCTATGAAGACCTCGATGGACTACCTAAACATTTTTCAGTTGATATGACAGAGACGACCTATTTGGATAGCTCTGCGCTAGGAATGCTGCTTTTGCTTAGAGATTATGCCGGAGGCGATCACTCTTCAATTAAGATTATTAACTGTAATGATGATGTGCGTAAAATTTTAGTGATATCTAACTTTGGCCGCTTATTCACGATTCAATAATACGGTTGATGTCTTTATTAGTCGCTATGTTATTAGTTATCCGACTTTCGGTATACCTTTCTGATGTCAGCTAATCTGCCCAGCGAAAAACCGATAAGTCAACGACCGGTCAATGTTTGTCTGCTAGTACCTCAACAAAGCCATCAACTTTCTATTATTCATTTTCTCGATCCCAATCTTTACCATCTCACTGTTGTACATTCATTAGATCACTTTACTCAGTCTTTAAATACGCCTAAGGCAGAGCGTTATGCTATTGACGCAATCGATATTATTTTATTGTCTACCGATTTAGCCAAGGCTGAATCGGCAAATACGGTTGCTTATTTGCAAACCTTAATTGCTCATCGCTACGTGCCTATTATTCTATTATCTCAAACCGATGTTGATGATGCGTCAATACTGATTGATGCAATGGCAGCAGGCGCGCATGATTATATTGAAACATCGGCTAAGCCTTCGACTCATACGGCTAAGTTGTTTGCTGCAAAAATTGCCTCGCAAGTGCGTATTGCGGCAATGCAAACCTTGGCGCAACAACAAAACGCACAAATCATGGAACACCATAAGCACTTAATGGTTGAGCAGCAGCTTGCTGAAGAAGTGTTTAATAAAGTCTCTCAGAATAACGGTGTCGATATGGCGAATATTCGTCATTGGTTGTCACCCATTGCGGTATTCAATGGTGATGTCTTATTGGCGGCGCCAACCCCCAGTGGGGGTCTTATTGTATTGCTGGGTGATTTTACGGGCCATGGTTTAGCGGCAGCGATTGGCGCCATTCCCTTGGCTTCGACGTTTTATAGCATGGTCGAAAAAGGGTTTTCTATGCCCGATATTATTAAAGAATTAAATGCCAAGCTGCATGCTATTTTACCTGTCAGCGTTTTCTGCTGTGCCAGTGTTGTGCAGTTGAATTTTGATGAGGGCATTGTTGATATTTGGAATGCTGGTTTGCCCGATAGCTATGTGCTTCGAAAAGACAGCTCAACGATTGAAGCAATAAGCTCTAATGGCTTAGCGCTAGGAATTGTCGGTGCGGGCGAGTATCAGCCTAAACCCACACGCTTTAATTTATTGGCCGGTGACCGTTTATATTTATTGTCAGACGGTGTGCTTGAGGCGACGAATGATAAAGGTGAGCAGTTTGGTGATGAGCGCTTACTAGAAGCGATTAGTGGTCAAGTGAATGCGAATGCCGAAAAAGGTTTTGCAGCTATTAAGCAGCAAGTCATCGACTTTATTGGTGAGCATTCACCTGCCGACGATATTTCATTGGTTGAGCTGGGCATGGTTAATGCGGCCGATTTTGCTGCCATGTATCAAAGCTCTCAACAAACGATAACCGCCGAACCCGTATCATGGCATTTTAGTT
>DMZE01000142.1 GCA_003492055.1 Cellvibrionales bacterium | reverse complement strand
TATCTCGAATTTGTCGGTTGTAGTAGATTTTTTTTTCACGCACGCCTTCACCAGCCTGTGTCTTTTCTATCATCTCAACACCACTTAATGGCATGTTAAGTTTAGGTTCAAAGCGCTGATAATTAGCAGCTATTAAGTCTTTCATCGTGTCACCATCTGCTCCGTACCAAGCATTGGCATAGGCTTGCACTTGATCATAAATCGCGCGTTGCTCAGCATTCAGCGCTACAAGTTTTCCAGATGCCTCCGTATAGCTTTTTAGTGCTGCATACAAGCCATGACCTTGCTCGGTAACTAGGTCGGGCTCTACACCTACAATTTGCCAACCTTTACCGGTTCTTGGATCAAAAGTGCGTCCAACACTGACACTCACGCCTAGATTTGATGGCAACGCAAAAAAATCATTCATGTAGCCGCCACCACCTGAGGCCTGCCCTACAATTTGAGCTCGTTTAGTTACCTGCATACCGTAAGCAAAAGACTCAGCCGCAGAAAAAGACTTTTCTGATATCAGAATTTTTAAAGGTTTTTTAGCAAAAATAACACTTAGCTCATTCGGCTCAGTCCACCGATCTGCCTGCACACGCACGCCATTAGCATTTTTAGCAAATTCAGAAGTTAGCAGGTGTGTTCGTTTATCAAAGAAAAAGTTAGATAGGTATGTAACCATATTTGCATCACCACCTGCACATTCACGCAAATCAATAATAATGCCATCGGCTTCTGAGAATATTGAAAACACCCGACCAACAAAGCTCTTAGCAACCTCACTATTATCGAAACGGCTAAAGGACAGATAGCCAATTTGATTAAGTCCATCCCTAGAAATCTCGGATACACTAGCAATGCCAATTGAATCTAAACTGCTACCCCCTTGTTCAGAGCTCGAAGTATTACCTGCGCTTGAATGTTGAGTTCTCTGATGCTGATTAGATTGATGTTGCTCAGGTTGACCTTGATGTTGATTCGGTTGATGTTGCTCTGATTTAAATATCTCCTGCATTAATGCAAAACGCTCCGCCGTTAGGACTCCCAAATGCTTATCGGGATAGACGGCGTGCAATAACTGATTAGTTGCAATTATAAAACTTGAAGCTAAACGTTCTTGATCATAAGCACCGTCTTTAACGGATGCTTCTAATGCAGCAATAAACTCTTTCGCTTTTTTTGGTTCAACATATTCGTTTCTAATAACCTCGATAAGACTATCAATGATAACTTCCTGTTGAACTTGATTTAATTGCACATCTGCATCATTTTTCGTTGCTGCTGTAATGTCTTGCTGCATTAATAGCGCAAGGGTAAATATCGCTAATATTGGATATGTTTTAACGTCTACCATTGTCATTCCTTATAACGTTGTTCATTGTTTAGCAGCATACTTCTGTGCCTTAGGCTGATCACGCCTAAATTGGTTTCGACGTAATCCAGTTCTTCAAAAATTAATTAATCTGAATGTTCTTGCACATAACCCTGCTACGGCACGGCCGTATCGTTTTTAAAATCTAATAGTATTCTATTTAGTTGGTCGCGGCCTAAAACAATATGGCGTCAAGCCAATCTGCTTTCTCTTAAGTAGAATAGTAGTGACGAATTACATGCTTAGCCTCAACAAAAAACAACCATCGCTCTAAGAGCATTCCTAGATAATGGCTGGCCAATGCAGCCCACGTCCAGTTCATTGTTAGCAGAGCGGCAGGCAAAACAAATGCGGCAATTAAGCACACTTTACGCGCTAGGTTTGTAGTCTTTGGTCCAACGATATAGATGAACTCTCGTTGCGAGAAGTTGCGACTGCTGTGGCCAGTATCAAATAGTGTAATCGAGGCTTGGCTCGCGCCGAAGCCTGTGGCGGTATTTATGTTGCTGATTTGTGGCTCGCCAAGGCTATGAAAATAAAGTAGCTTAATGACGAGCCCAGTCCCTAATACGGGCAAGTAGATAAGCGAATTCAGTTGCGCTTCTGGCACGATCGCCGCATAGGCCATCAAACCAGATATCAAAGAGAAGATTAAAAAGCCTGCGCTTACGTACCGGTTGTGCCATTGCGGGATCGTTTTCAGACTCGCATAAATCATGGCAGTGCAATAAACCAACACCAGCAAAAGAACCAATAAGGCTAGGCCAATTAGGTTGGCTGCTAACGTCATTTCGAACAGCAACGCACCTATATAAATGGCAAGCACTGGATACATCAATACGGCAAACACGGCTTCGCGCGACAACCACGATGAACGAAATCGGGTAAACGAACGCCACGCATTTTTGGGGTTCGCTAAGTGAAAACTCGACGAGATTAAGCCTAGGGTAAATAACCCCGTGGCTATCGCTATATCAATCAAATAGGGCTGTGTTAGAGAAGACCATACGTTATCGCTCAAGCCGTTTAACGGCAGAGGGAAAACTCCATAATGATAAGCAAACAGTAGGCAGAACAGTAAGCCAAAGCCCATGCCTGACGTCACCGTAAAAAATAAAACTGAGAGTGCTGGATGCATAATTAACGGGCGATCATTTTGTTAATCCACCCTTTAATACCAGCATCAGAAGAGCTCGTGCTCGTTGCGTGGGTGGGCACTTGTGGAGCCGCTCTGGGTGGCAGGTATTTGTTGGTGGGTGCGTAACCAAGTTCAGGCATAAGGTCCACACCTTTGCGAGATGCGG
>DMZE01000005.1 GCA_003492055.1 Cellvibrionales bacterium | reverse complement strand
CAGCTGACATTATTTTTATTTACCTTGAACATGCACGCGCACTTGAATATAAAAACAATATTCAGATGCTGCATACATTGAATCTTATAATGAACAGACAAAATTATGCCGTCCCTTCCATTACACGTTTACCCGAGGGTAAGTAGTTACGGAGCATAGAATCAATAACGCGAGGATTTTGTCCTGCCTGAATCCCCATTAACGCATCGATTACCATATTTTTAATACGGCTTTCTTCGTTTCTTCGCAGCGCTACTTTATCGGATATCGGCAATGCCACCATATTACCCAGCATGGCACCATACAAGGTGGTTAACAGTGCTATCGCCATCGCCGGACCAATTGAAGCTGGATCAGACATATTCGCTAACATCGCAACCAGACCAATCAAAGTGCCCACTATTCCCATAGCCGGCGCGGTATCGCCCATTTGCTTCCAAATCGCTGAACCCACTTCATGCCGTTTAAGCGTTTCGCTCATATCCTTGTACAACAAACTACGCACCACTTCAGGATCATGACCATCGACTAACAACTGAATACCGGACTGCAAAAATGCATCACTGACTTCTTTATCTTCTGTCGACAGCAAACCATTTTTGCGGGCATCATCAGCAAGCTCAACAACCTCATCGATTAAATCAACAGGGTCAACCAATTTGAATATAAATGCCTTACCGGCAATTTTGAAGCAACCAAGAAATTGTGAAAGATTGAACTTCATGAGTACGACAAAGAAGGTACCGACCAATACAATCAGCATTGACGGAACATCGACAAAAATGCCAATACCGCCACTCATGGTCATTGCACCGCCGATAATACCGAACGCGCCCAGTATCCCAAGTAATGTTGCTAAATCCACTGATGACCCCTCAACTACTTCTATTATTTATTAGCTAACGTATTCCAAGTTTCTCACTAAGCATAAGCATCTAATTCCAGCCTCTACTTTTAGCTTCCTGCTCCAAAACATAAATCCTGTCAATTTATTATTAGTTTAGCTTTAAATCGGCAGATAACACGATAACTCAAGGTCTTTTACGCTGAAGGTGGCAATAGTAAAGAGAAACTATAAGGAATGCGGATTGCAGCCCTAGCAAGACTGTCAATTAAGCAAAAAATTGATAAGATCGTTGCTGGAAACAAACGACTCATACTGCTGATCAATTGATAACCATTTGCGTTTATTGCATCACCTCAAAGCTACTGTTAAGTCGCTAAGCTCTTAAACTAAAACCGATTACAGACATTTACAGGCAGTACGATTTATGGCCAAAAGCAAAAAAACACCTGATTTTGAACAATCCCTCGAGCAACTCGAAAATCTCGTTGAAGCACTCGAAGCAGGCGATTTAACACTTGAACAATCGCTCAAACAATTTGAAGAAGGTATTACCCTAACTCGCGCCTGCCAAACGGCCCTGAGCGAAGCCGAGCAAACGGTGAAAATATTGACTGAAAAAAGTGGCCAACCAGCGCTTGAAGATATGGATATTGATGCCGCTGATGACTGATGTACTCGCGAGCTTTTTAAGCAGCCACAAAGCCAGATTTGAAGACTACCTTGCCTCAAGACTCACGGATTACAGTCAGGATATTGGTCAAACCCCTCAGGCACAGGCATTTATTGATGCGCTAGCCTATAGCTCATTGGCCGGCGGCAAACGCATTCGCGCAATGCTAGTCTATATGGCCGCCAACGCCTGCCAAGCAGACAATGCACCCACCGCGGCAATGACAGATACAGCCGCGGCTGCGATTGAACTGGTGCACTGCTATTCCCTAATTCATGATGACCTGCCTGCCATGGACGATGATGATTTACGTCGTGGCAAACCCAGCTGTCATGTCCAATTTGGTGAAGCCAACGCCATTTTAGCCGGCGATGCCCTGCAAACATTGGCTTTTGAGTTGTTAGCGAATGAAGGCGATGGCAAAGCCGAGTTACGCATTGGGCTTGTCCGCGAGCTGAGCCGCGCTTCTGGCGCTAATGGCATGGTGGGTGGTCAAGCTATCGATTTAGCCGTGGTTAATCAGAATATTTCGTATGACGAGCTGGTTAATATGCACGCCTTAAAAACCGGGGCTTTAATTGATGCCGCCACCCATATGGGCTGCCTGTGTGCTGGCGGTAATAGCGAGCAAGCTAAAGCCTTACGCCATTATGCTCAAGCCATAGGCCTAGCGTTTCAAGTGCAAGATGACATTCTTGATATAGAAGGTAGCTCAGAGCAGACTGGAAAACCGCAAGGCACTGATATTGCTGCAAATAAACCTACATATCCAGCTATTATGGGTTTATCTGAAGCAAAAGCGAAAGCCCAGTCACTTTGTGATGAAGCCTTAGAAGCGCTGACTGATTTTGGCGCTAACGCCGACCCGCTTCGCTCTTTAGCAACTTATATTATTCAGCGATCAGTATAAATTTTGTTAGCTGAGTGTAGCCAAAACGGCTGCTCAATTGTTTTTTGATAATGGATCATGCTTTTAATACAAAAAGGTCTCTGTAATTGACAAGTAATAGACCGCCTTCTGAGGTAAAATTTACCTCACGCTTATTTAAAGAGATAAGCTCACCTTTCACCAACCGTAAGTGTTAAAAGCCAGATGACTAAGCCACGCCAATACGACAGCTTTCCTGAACAGCGACCTGAAACACCGCTGCTTGATCAAACACCTGTACCTGAGCTACTTCGCCAATTAAACGAAGATCAACTGCCACAACTGGCCGACGAACTTCGTGAACACTTACTTTACTGTGTAGGGCAATCGGGCGGACACTTTGGTGCCGGACTCGGCGTTGTTGAACTAACTGTCGCATTACATTATTTACTCGACACCCCGCGCGACAAACTGGTCTGGGATGTTGGCCATCAAACCTATCCGCACAAAATATTAACTGGTCGACGCGATGCCATGCATACCATGCGTCAAGCCGATGGTTTATCGGGCTTTCCAAAACGCAAAGAAAGCGAATACGATACTTTTGGTGTTGGCCATTCAAGTACC
>DMZE01000279.1 GCA_003492055.1 Cellvibrionales bacterium | reverse complement strand
GCAGTAGGTCGCCGCCTCGGCAAACACACGTTTTAAATTATAATTATTGGCTTTAAAAATAACCTTGATACGTTCAACTTCATCAATATCATTCTGGTCAACCGGCTCACGTAAACACATAGCTTTAAAAGCATGCAAAACATGACTGCGAGCAAATGCATCACTATTAGCTAGCTCTTCGCCCATACTTTTTGCACCGTTACCACCGCCAGGCAAACCTAAACTATTAGTATCCCAAGCTAATAAATTTTTATTCACACCATCACGCCAAAAATTATCCCAACGATCATCCGGTGTAATAAAACCATGGGGGAATGTCGTAGCGTTAATACTGTACTTAGCCTCCACTACACCATCGGTATAACGAATATTGCCGGTATCAGGGTCATCGTTAAAATCAAATTGGTAGTAGGCAAACGCCTGTGCAAATGGATCCATACCACTATGGCAGCCGACACAGTTATTCATAAATAAACGGCTATCACCGCCGGGCGTTCTAGAAATATCCTGACGAATACGATCAGCGGGGCGAGTGGTATCTTTTAATTGCTCAAGGTCATAACCTAGATGGTGGAGTACGGTATAGCGAAACATTGCTCGGTTAGTGCCCGCAAAGAAAAAAGCCCTTGCCGCCGCACGAGTGGTCATCACACCGGCTGTTGCATTAGTCGGTAGGCCAATCACTGAAGGGTCAGACTGAACCCGTGCTTGCAATACAGTGGGACTGCCTAAATCTAAATTAGCAGCCTCTAAGGCTTCATAATGCGCATTACTATTATTGGAGTAACTAGGTGAATTTGTACCGACATAAATAACATCATCATAAAGAATACGTCGAAAATCAGCTTGATCACGCACCAAACCAATATAGGTTGCGATATAGTCGTTGAGTGGTACAAATATATCTTGGTCGCGATTCGTCCAAGGAGCGACAATATTTTTTAAGGTAACAGTATAAAACGCAGGATTGGCCATAGCGATATCGGCAGCATCGAGCATTGTATGTGGGCCTGCAGCCTTGCTCTCCTCAATATACTGCTCCATTAAATCTAGCACTGACTCAGCTGGTGGAACACCAGCAAGTCGATCATGCATGCGCCGCGCTTGCTCACGTGAACCCGCCGTAGCCGCTGTTGATAAAAGCGATAAAAGAACAAAAAGGTTAATTAAAAAAAACCATAACGTAGGAATATAGGCATGCTTATTGGCTGGCGCTATTAATAATTCGATCTTCACTTCATAACTCCCCTTTCCCTATAACGGTCGTATAGCGGTCAGAAATATTGGATTGACCGATAACCATCAATTCTCTAGCTAAATGCAAGAACCGCATTTAATCCCTCTACTGAAGCAATGAGAACCCCTTCCCTTCTCGCTTTAAACGCTCCATCACACATCAACCTTGATACAAGTCACGACTTGAATAGCTTCTGCTAAAAAATTGTATTTCTCGACAAACCAAAGTGACTTCATCGCCTACGCTTTGTTTTAGATTGGTTGATATATCTTGATAGCAGATGATAAAAAAAAATGAAGGAAAATATTTTAAAGTGAAGATTCGGCACATAAACAGACCTTTTTTTCGTGAACCAGCTCAACGAAGCCTTAAGCTACAACATTGAAAATACAATGACATCTCACTTGCATCTATCAATTTTAAACATCGATTTTTTAGCCGAACCTTCATTTTTTAGCCGAACCTTCAAATGACATGATCAATAAGCAATATTCAAAAGCTTCAGCCTACCCACCCATTTATCGATGGATAAAAACGGCTGCATTGTATTTATTGCTACTAATACAAATAAGCTGCTCTGGCGGTAATGGCTCAGGCGATGGAAAAAGTGTTGCAGGCACGGATCTAAGTAACAATTTCTCAGGCTTTGACGTTCCCATTTTTTATGTTCGACGCGTACTGCCAGAAAACGATTTAAGTCTTGAAACACCTTATGCATTTAACCCAGGTGCGCATTTATTTCTTCGTAGCACCGCAGCAGCAAGCGCTAGTGATATCAATATTACCGCCAGAATATTTGGCGACGATGCAGAATACGATGTAAAAGACTTAGATATATCGCCCGATGGACAGCGATTACTATTTGCTATGCATCCACCCGAAGCTGATCCCGACAACCCCATTTTTACTTGGGATATCTGGGAATACACGATTGCCAGCGATACTTTACGCCGCGTAATATCCGATGAATTTATTGCTATTAAAGGTCAAGGCCATGATATTGACCCCGCTTATTTACCAACACCCGATCCGAACCAACCTGAAAAAGTAGCCATCGTTTTTTCCTCTACCCGGCAAATAACTAATCAGGTTATTTTACTTAACGAATTAAAAGGCGCATTTACTGGGCTAAGTGAATCGTCGGCAAGACAACAGCGCGACTTAGATAACGGTGCGATTCAAGCACTGTCTTTGCATATTTACGATGAAACACTCGCCAGTGGCGAAGAAATGCGGCAAATCACTTTTAACCAAAGTCATGATATTGATCCATTAGTTTTAGCGTCAGGAAAAATACTATTTAATCGTTGGGACAACATTGCCGGTGAGGATATTTTTAGTCTCTACAGCACTACAGCACTGGGTGCCGAAACCACATTAATGTATGGTTATCATAGCAATAGCACTAGTGGCAGTAATAATGGCGAAGCGATTATTACTGAATTGCAGTTACAGCCCGATAACACCTTACTCGGCTTACAGCGCGAACGTGATTTAGCACCTAATATTTTAGGTGGTGTATTGGTCACTCTCGATATTAATAATTATATTGATAGAAACACACCGACGTTTACTAACTCAGGTCTACTCGCACCTGCATTTAGCCCACTCTTAAATACCACTGTTTATACTGATGACAGACTGTCTCCTGACGGGCGCTTTAGCTCGGCGCGACCGCTTAACGATGGTACACAGCGATACTTAGTTAGCTGGTCGCCCTGTCTTGTTGCGGTTAATGATGAACCGGACGCAGCTTCTACACCCTGCTCACTCAACCCTAACGGAACTGCTGTTGATCCTGCTTACGGTATTTGGCTACTCGATATCGATGATCCTAACGACCCGCTACTACAGCCAATTGTTTTAGGCGAAACCGGTTTTATGTTTACCGATGTCATGATTGCAGAAACCCGCGAAGAAGCGGCTTTTGTTTTACCACCTAGCGATAATTTTGCAGATATCGATAACCAGCCTAGAGCAATTCTTAATATCGATTCTATTTACGATTTAGATGGCATTGATATTTCAACTGGCGGTCTTGTTGCACATGCCGATCCAACCATTACTCACCCATCAATGATTAACGCAAAGTTTTTACGACTAGTGAAAGGGGTATCGATTCCGGATGAAAGTATTCATGAATTTGAGAACAGCGCATTTGGCGTAAGTAGCGCGCAATTAATGCGAGAAATTATTGGCTACTTACCCATTGAACCCGATGGCTCAGTACGCGGTTTAGTGCCTGCCAATGTCCCTTTTTTAATTAGTGTTGTGGATGCTAACGGAAAACGCTTATCTCAACGCCACCAAAACTGGTTGAGCTTAGCTCCTAACGAAACCATGCAGTGCCGCGGCTGCCACACAGCAAATAGCACAGAGCCACATGGTAGGATTGATGCCCAAGCACCCTCAGCCAATAATGGCGCACCTGCGCCACTGGGTGTTTTTCCTAATACCGAACAAAACCTAGGTATTTTAGGCGATACCATGGCAGAAAATTTTGCCCGCTTTATGCTTCCTGATCCCGCTCCTGAAGTAAAAGAACGACGCACAACCGCCGATTTAATATATGTTGATGACTGGACCGATGAAACCATAGCTACACTCAAAGCACCTTCATTTACCATTAGCTACGATAATTTAACGACTGCCAACCCTGAGAACCCTTTTTGCAAATTAGTCCGCCCCAGCAGCTCAGTAGAGTGGACACCACTATGCCGAATCGTTATTAACTATGAACAACATATACAACCCATTTGGGAAGCCATTCGCACACCCATAGCTGACGGCACACCCGCCGCCACAACCTTTGATAGCTGTGTTGGCTGCCATACATCGAATAACGGCAGCCGAGTTCCTGCTGCGCAACTAGATTTAACAGCAAGTGCATCCGATATTGAGCCGGACCAATTGACATCTTACCGCGAGCTACTGCGTGCCGATAATGAACAAGCAATCGATGGTGGCGTGATCACTGAACGACGCTGGGAATGCACCACACTCGATATAGACGATATGCCCGTGGTGAATATTGTTATGCCCGCACAAATTGCACCAAGTATGAGCGAAGCCGGTGCTAATTTTAATGCCAGCCCTAACTTTTTTAATTGCCTTACTACCGACAATAGTGGCCGCACAAACTTTGGCATAGCCACACCAGTTGACTGTGTAGAAATTGGTGGCGACCCGGTGATTGATGACCCCGCGAATGTAGCAGTTAACCATAACGATTTATTAAGCGCAGAAGAATTGCGCTTAATTGCTGAATGGTTAGATATTGGTGCGCAGTACTATAACAATCCTTTTGATGCGCCTGAGCCTTAAACATAGCCCTTAAACT